>NZ_JADDIL010000073.1:0-48898 GCF_020826795.1 Microtetraspora sp. AC03309
GGCGTGGTGGCGTGGGGGTGCTGCGGCGAGCCGGTGAAGGGGCTCTGCGGGGCGGCCGGGCCGAGAGGGTCGGACGTGGGCGCGGGGCCGGAGTCCGCGCGCGGCGTGGAGAAGTAGTCGAACCCCTGGGGGGCCGCCTCGGGCTTCCCCGTCTCAGGGCCGCCGGCTCGCGGCGTGCGCGGTTGGCGCTTGGGCAGCGGCCGGTGCTCGGGATCCGATCCGGCGGACGCGGTGCCGGACGCCGCCGATCCTCCGGATGCCGGAGATCCCCCGGACGTCGCGGATCCTTCAGAGGTGGCGGAGCCTGGTGCTCCCGAGATCCTTGCTTGCCCCGATGTTCCCGATGGGGGTGCCGACGGAGCCGGCGCCCGGGTTTCCGCCGCCGCTGACGCGGGCGGCGCCGATGAAGCCACTCCTGGCGGCACGGATCCCGCCGCCGGTCCCGCCGCCGTCCCGGCCGCAGACCCCGTCGCCGGTCCTGCTCCCGGCCCCGCTGCGGGGGCGGGAGCGGACGGGGTGCCGAAGGACGCGAAGTGCCCTGTGGAGGGCGGAGAGCCCTGCGGTGCCCCGAAGCCGCTCCCCGCGGGCGGGGCCGCCCACGCCTGCCGTACGGGCGGCTCGCCCTCCGGAGCCGGAGCGGCGCCGGTGGGCGCACCGCCGCCGGGAGCGGCGGACGGCGGCGGCCACTCGCCGGTGATGCGGCCGATCACGCCGGTGGGTGCGTCCTCGGAGGGATCGTGCGGTTCACCCGGGTTCGCTCCCGGAACGTGAGGGGTTGGGCGAGTGTCAGTCACGGGAGGAAACTCTCAAGGTTCGCCGAGCGGGGGCCGGTGGCTCATTCGAGACGGAGCCTGCGTTCTAGACGCTAGCGCGGACGTCCCGTGCGGTCAGGCGAACGTGGAAGCACGGAATGCGTCCGCTCCGCCCAACCTTAACGCAAGTCTCAACGATCACTCCTGTAACGGACATCAATAATTGCTGTGAACGGCGGACCTCAGCCCTTGCAGATGTCCGTCTCGGAGGTCACGGCGTCGTCGCCCACGTTCAGCGCGACCTTGACGCCCTTCCAGTCGGCGCCGACCACGAGCTGGATGATCGGGCCCGCGACCCGTCCGGGCTTGGCCGGGGTCGAGGCGGACGTGAAGGGCGTCGCCGGGCCGGTGGCCAGCTTGCCGGTCTCCGGCTTGATCGTGTTCTCCAGCTTTCCGCTGAGGATCTTGGCCTGGTCCCAGCCCTGCCCGGTGTAGCGGATCATGGTCGTCGGCTGGTCGCTGCCGTCGGGCTTGCGCGCGTCACCGACTCCGACCACCCGGAAGCCTTCGGCGGCCAGCGCCTCGGCGACCTCCTTGGCCTTCCCGCCGGTGTTGGTGCCGTTGAACACCTGGACCTTGACCTGCTCCGGCTTGGTGACGGTCGGGGCGGCGGGCTTGGTGCCGCCGGAGGAGGAGGCGGCGGGGCTCGGCGACGCGGTGACCTCCACGTCGCCGCGGATGCCGGCGAACAGTTTGTCGGCATCCGGCTGCTTCCACTGGACGCGGTTCTTGTCCGCGACGTACGGCTCCCAGGGCACCTTGGTGCCCTTGAACCCCTTGGCGCTGAGCTTGGAGGCGCTCTTCGCGATATCGAGGAGCGCGTCGCCGTTGAGCTTGTCGTCCATCGTGACGGAGTCGGCCGTGGCGTCGATGAACTTCTGCAGTTTGTTCCAGTCGGTGAGCAGCCCGCTGCTGGTGGCCTTCTTCACCACCTGGGAGATGAAGACCTGCTGGCGTTCGATCCGGCTGATGTCGCCGCCGTCGCCGAGGGCGTAGCGGGCCCGTACGTAGGCGAGGGCGGTCTCGCCCTTGACGATGTGCTTGCCCTTGGTCAGGACCAGCTTGGCCTTCTTGTCGTTGACGTCCTTCGGCAGGCAGATCTCGATGCCGTCCAGGGCGTTCACGATGTTCTTGAATCCGGTGAAGTCGACCTTCACGTAGTGGTCGATGGGGATCTGGGTGAGCGTCTCGATGGTCCGGCGGGTGCAGATCATGCCGCCGGAGGAGAACGCCGAGTTGATCATGCCGAGGTGCTGCGGGACGATCGCCTTGGTCTTCACGTCGCGGCATTCGGGGATCAGGACCATGGAGTCGCGGGGGAAGCTGATCAGGGTCGCGCCGTCCCTGTTCGGGGCGACGTGCAGCAGCATGATCGTGTCGGTGCGCTCGCCGTCGTTCTCCATGTGCTGGCCGTACTTCTTGTTGTCCCCGGTGCGGGTGTCTGATCCGACCAGCAGGACGTTGATCGCACCCGTCGCGTTCTCGGGGCGGTTCGTGTCCAGGTCGTCGTCGGATTGACCGACATGGAACTTTTCGAAGGTGTCCCGGTAGATCTTGTACCCGGTGAGTGTGCCGGCGACCATGACGGTGGTCATGGCGATGCTGGCCCAGCCGAGCACGCCCAGGCCCCGCTTGCCATCGCCCGAGCCGCCGCGGCGGCGTGACTGCGGCCCGCCGCCGGGAGGGCTGGTCGGAGGGCCGGTCAGTGGGCCGCTCGGGGGGCCGTCGCCGTTCCGGCTCGTGGCCCGGCGGGACCCCCGGCGCGAGGCGGTGGTGGCGGCGTCGCCGTACGCGTCGTCCCTGGCCATCTCGTAGTGGTCGTCGCGGCGGGCGCCGTGCCCGTTCCCCTGGGCATTGCCCTGCGCATGTCCCTGAGCATGACCACGCCCGTCACGCTGGGGGTGGACCTGACCGCCGGCGGGCTCGCCGTCGTGGCCGTCGTCGAACGCGGCCTCGTTCTCGGCGTCGTTCCCGGCGTCGTTCCCGGACTTGCGCCGGCCCCAGAGCTTCTTGCGCGGTTCCTCGTCGTCCGGTTCGTCCCAGGGGTCGACGTTCGAGCGCCGGCCCCAGCGCCGCTTCGGCGGGTCGTCGAGGTAGTCGTCGTCGGGCTCGCGCTCGCCCCAGGGCCCGCGCTCGGGCTCGGGCTCGTCGTACTCGTCCTGCGGGTATCCGTGCTGCTGGTGCCCGGGGTCCTGGTAGCCCTGCTGGTACGCCTGGTCCTGATAGCCCTGGTCCTGACGGGAGCGGCCCTGGTGACCCTGTTCCTGGTAGCCCTGCTCCTGGCGGTCGGCGGGCCCGGCGGCTCTGGCACCGCCCCTGCGGCGGCCGCGCGGAGCGTCCTGGGCGTCCTGGTAAGCGTCCCGGCGCTGGTCCTGGTAGCCGTCCTGGCGCGGGGCGCGGCCCTCGGGCCCGCGCCGATCGCCTGAATAACGGCCCTGCGGGTCGTACTGGCCGTGACGGTCGGGCTGCCCCTGACGGTCGGGGCCGCCGTAGCGGGCTCCCGACTCCTCGCGGCCCCAGACGCGCTGTCCGGGCTGCTCGGGCGTCCCCGGAGGCTGGCGGCGGCGGTCACTCATGCGCCCCTCCTCGTCGCGGGACGCGCTGGACGTGTGGGCGAACAGCCGGGCTGACTACTGCTTCGCACGCACACGTGTCCTCCTTGCTTTACGGTCCATTGACCGAGAGCATGACTGCTCATCGCCGAGGCTAGGTCACGTACGCGCGGGCGGGCGCCGTGATCGCTGATTTTGGACGTGACCAGTCTTTTGCATCGACAGGGGTGATCCAGCCGGAAGCATACTCAAACATAGATATTTCGGGGTATGTCAAATAGCTGAACAATGCCCGACTCTCAGGAACCGTCCAGGTCCAGGGCCCTCTGGTGTACGGAAAGTCGATGAAGCCGGACATGAGTTCGATATGGCGCCGATGCGGCGGCCGGGATGCCGGGATGTGATCGGGATGCCGGGATAAGGATCAACGCCGGGAACGCGGCCGCACCATGAGCGCGGCGGCCAAGCAGGCCAGCGGAGTCGCGGGCAGCACGTATCGATAGTCGAACTCCGCCGTCGCGGCCGGGATGAACAGCAACAGGCCCGCGACCGCCCAGGGCACCGCCCATGCCGCGCGCCACGCCTCCGCCCTGCGGGATCCGGCCCCCGTGCCCTTCGACGGAGCCAGGCGCCGTACGGCGAAGCGCGCGACGGCGACCAGCGGGGGAAAGAGCAGAACGGGCAGGAGCAGCACGCCGGGCAGGAAGGCCACGCTCTGGTAGGCCCGCATCACGCCCGCGTACGGCTCGACGACCCGGGTGCCGATGGGGCCCCGCTCGTACTGCTCCGCGAACCGGGTGCCGACGATCGCCGGATGGCGCCCCGGCGGGCCGGGGGTGTCCGCGGGGAACTCGTAGTACCCGTACGTCTCGGCGTCGGGATAGACCGGCCGCCCCCACACGAACGACCGGGCGAGCTCGTCCATGGTGGTCGCGACGTAGTCGAGCGGCTGGCTGCGGATGGCCAGCCAGGCGAACCGCCCGGCCAGCGCGTCGGTCTCGCGGAGGAACGTGATGCCGGGCAGCCGGACCAGGGGCGCGTCCGGATCCCAGATGTACTCCTGCGACGGGGGCCTGCGGGCCGGGGGCCGGTCGTCGCACAGCACCGCGAGGTCGGCCGGAGGCCGCATGACCGCGCAGTCCGCGAACGACATGGTCCGCGCGTACAGGAAGACCCCGTTCGCGCCGATGAGCCCCACCCGGTGGTGGGCGGCCCAGAACCAGCCGCCGTAGGCCGCGACCGGCACCAGCGCCGCCGCCAGGAACACCCCGGTCACCCGCCACGGCAACCGGCCGCGCCGTACCCGCCCGCTCGCTCTCCCGGTGGCGGCCCCGGTGCCGCCGTCGGCCGCGCCGCCGGCCGTGCCGTTGCCCGCTCGGGCGGCGCGGGAGCCGAACCACAACAGGAGGATCCCGAAGGCGGCGATCAGTGGGAGGGCCACGGTCCTGGTCAGCGTCGCGGCGGCCAGGAGGAGACCGGTGGCGAGGGCCGTACGCCAGGTCAGGGGGCGCAGCGTCAGGCAGACCGCGGCGACGATCAGGAACGTGAACAGCGAGTCGGAGACGAGCAGGTGTTCCAGCTGGATCTGGTACGCGTCGAGCAGGACGGGGGCCGACGCCAGGGCGCCCACCCAGCGCGGCCTGCGCCGGCGCACCACGGCGAGATAGATCATCACGCCGGTCAGCAGGCCGAGCAGGTGCTGGGCGAGCGTGACGAACCCGAAGCCGTGCAGAGGCTCGAACAGCCGCAGGAACATCGAATAGCCCGCCGGACGGACCAGATCGGGCTTGGGCCGCATCGCGGTCACGACGTAGCTGTAGGAGTCCGGGAACCAGAGGGCGGGCCGGTATCCCAGCATGGTCACGACGCGTAGCGCGGTCCCGAGCGCGAGCACGCCCAGGAACCACCTGTGGCGGCGAGCCCACGGCGCGACGCGCCCCACCATCGACACCCTGACTCCCCGTCCCCCGGCGTTCATCCCGGCGTACGCTACCGGCCGGCCACGACACATCGTGCCGCGCCGCGTACGGCGCCGAGGCGCGTGGGACGGTCAGCCGCGGGAGGCCGTTACGCTCGGCTCATCCCAACGCACTGGTTTGGCCGGCTCCGGCCGCGAACGACATGGCCCTCGGCGGGCCGGGTGCTCGCCGTCTGCTCCGCCGTGCCCGCGCTCGCCCTCGCCGGGTGGCTGCTCGCCGGGTTGCCGCTGCTCCTGCTCGGCTGGTTCCGGCCGCTGCCCATGGCGCTGCTCGGCGTGGGGACGGCCGTCGTCCTGTGCTGGTGGGGCCTGCGCCGCCTGCCCGAGACCGTGGACGCCCTGGCGTCGCACACGGCGGCGGTGATCGGCATCGCCCTCGGATCCGGCCTGTTCAACGGGTTCCTGCGGGCCGAGCAGCTCTTCGTGCGGCGGGACCCCGCGACGTACGCGCAGTACGCGATCTGGCTGGCCCGGCACGGGTCGCTGCCCATTCCCTACGGCGACTTCGGCGGCCCCGATCCCGCGCTGCGGTTCGACAGCATGGGGTTCTACGACTTCCACGGCGCGATCGTGCCCCAGTTCATGCCGGGCCCCCCGATGCTGGACGCCGTCGGCTACTGGCTCGGCGGCGTGCCCGGTCTCCTGCTGGTTCCGCCGGTGCTGGGTGCGCTCGCGGTGCTCGTCTTCGCCGGAACGGTCGCCCGCCTGGCCGGAGGCCGCTGGGCGCCGCTCGCGGCACTGGTCTTCGCGGTCAGCATGCCGATCATCTACACGTCGCGGACGACGTTCAGCGAGATGCCGTCCCTGATCCTGCTGTTCGGCGGCATGGCGCTGCTGCTCGACGCCCGGCACCGGCTCCGGGCCGGCCACGGCGCGCTGCTCGGGGCGGGGCTGGCCGGGCTCGTCTTCGGACTCGCCCTGCTCGTGCGGATCGACGGCCTGCGTGACGTGCTCCCCGTCCTGGCGTACGCCGGGCTGTTGATCGCGCTGCGCCGCATCTCCGGACCGCCGCCCGAAAGCCCGCCGCCGGCGGCGGGCGGTGCCGCGCGTCCCGAACCGGCCCGGCGATTTCCGGACGGCCGGTTGGGTGTGCCGCTCCTGGCCGGGCTGGCGTTGGGCGGGTTCTGCGGGTTCGCCGCCTGCTACCTGCTGGCCCGCCCCTATCTGGAGTACCTCTCGGGGTCGTTGCTGCCGCTGCTCGCGATCTGCGCCGTCGTCGTCCTGGTCACCCTCGCCGGTACGGCCCTCGCCCCTCGGATCGCTGCCCGGATCGCTGCCCGGACCGGCTCCGGGCGGGGACCGGCGGGCCCCGGGCGGCTCGGCCGGGCGCCTCGGTGGCTGCCCGGGATGCCCGGCTCGGCCGCCGCGCTGGTCGTGCTCGTCATGGCCGGCCTCGCCGTACGCCCCTGGTTGCAGACCGTGCGCCGTGTGGCGGTGACCCCGGAGGACCTGCTCACCGCCGACTTCATCCAGCAGGTCCAGCGCGCCAACCATCTCCCGGTGGACGGCACCCGGCTCTACTACGAGCACTCCCTCTACTGGGTGATCTGGTACGTCGGGGTTCCGGTCGTCGTCCTGGCCACGCTCGCCGCCGCCGTTCTCGTGCGGCGCCTGGCCCGGGGGCGGGGGCTGGCGTGGCTGCTGCCGCTGGCGATCATCGGCTGGACGACCGCCACCACGCTCTGGCGCCCCGCGATCACCCCGGACCATCCGTTCGCGGCGCGCCGGCTGGTGCCCGTCGTGATCCCCGGGCTGATCCTGCTCGCGGTCTTCGGCCTGCGGTGGGTGCGCGACCGCCTCGGGCGCGCGGGGTACGGCTCCCGCCTCGCGGTGGCCGCGGGCGCCCTCCTGCTGGTGGTCCCCCCTGCCGTCACCTCGATCGGGACCGCGTTCTCGCCCGTCGAGCGGGGCGAGGCCGCCGCCGTCGCCCGGATGTGCGCGGCGATCCCCCGCGACGCGTCCGTACTGATCGTGGAGAGGGTCACCGGCGACAGGTTCACCCAGCTCGTGCGTGGTCAGTGCGGCGTCCCGGCCGCGCGGATCAGGAACCCCAAGGGGTCGAGCGTGGCGCTGGAGACCGACGTCCGCAGGCTGATCGACCGGGTGCGGGCCACCGGCCGCCGTCCCGTGCTGCTCGCCGCCGAGCAGCCCCAGCTCATGCGGTACGGCAAAGCCACGCAGGTGCTGCGGCTGCGCACGCATCAGGACGAGCGGTCACTCGCCAGTCCTCCCGACGCCGTCTGGTCCCTCGCGGTCGACGTCTGGATGGCCATACCCGTGTGTCACGGCCGGTGGCGGGAAATGTCATGTTTATCGGGTTAAGGTCGGCGGATGGAGTGGCGATCCGAGCCCACCGAAGCCGAGGAATTGTCCTTCGGGGGCGACACCGACCGCGAGCCACGGCTGTCCGCCTGGGTGCGGTCACACACGAGGGCGGTCGTCGTCGCGGTGTCGTCCGTCGTCCTCCTGGCCGCGCTGGGTGCGGGCGGCTGGTTCCTCTACCGCCAGTCGCGGCTTCCTGAGGACCCGCCCGCGGGCCCCTGGCCCCGGCAGGTGAAGTTCGTCGTCGACATGTGCGGTGGCAGGCGGCCCTACGGATCCTGCCCGGACGGCGATCCCGCCACCACGCGGCAGGTCCGGGCGGTCGAGGAGAAGCTCCGAACCCTCCCCGATGTCACCGGGGTGATGTTCATCGGCAAGGACGAGGCGTACGCGAAGGTCGTGGCCTTCTACCGGGCCGAGGGCGAGGCGGTGGACATCATCAACAAGGAGGCGTTCGCGGATTCCTTCGAGGGCGAGATGAGAAGCCCGGAGGTCTTCGCCCGGGTGGCCCACGAGGTGGGCTCCCTCCCCGGCGTGGGCATCGTACGCCGCGTGCCGATCAGCTTCTGGCTGGGCAAGGCCGACGTCTCCGTCGAGTTCTGCACCTCGACCCTGCTGAACGAGAACTGCGGTGAAGGCCCGGCCGGCGAGCGGCAGAAACAGGCCGTGCTGGACCGCCTGCACGATCTGGCAGGGGTACGGACCGTCTACTTCGCCGATCGTGCGCATGGGCTCAAGGAACGACGGGCGTACGTCGCGGGCGGACCGGAGGACGGGGCCGCCATGCGCGAGGAGGACGTCCCCGAGTGCTTCTACGTGAAGCTCGACGACCCGGGGCAGGTGAGGGGCATCCAGAAGGCGCTGGAAAAGATGCCCGGAGTTCTCGCCGTCTGGCCGGTCTCCATGTGATCGTCGCCGGTTCCCATGTGATCGTCGTTCGCCGTGGGTGCGCGCGGCTTCGTGTGGAACCGGCGGTGGAGGAACACGCCCTGTCAGGGAACGATCATGGCGCTAAGGTCTGCGCATGGATTTATCGGCGGATATCCCGGAAACCGAGGAGTTGTCTTTCGGCCCGGACTCCGTTCGGGAGCCGGGACCGGCCACCGGGGGTCTGCGGGGCCTCGGTTCCCGCCTGAGGGCGTCGCGGGTGGGGAAACCGGGGGTGTGGAAGCCGATCGCGGCGGCCGCGTCGATGGGCCTCCTCATCGCCGGAGTCGTGGCCGACACCGCCAGATATCAGGTGCCGCTGCTGCCGCCCCCCGACGGCCCCTGGCCCGAGACCGGCACCTTCTTCCTCTATCTCTGCGAGGACGACAGGGCGTGGGCAGGGTGTGCGGGCCGTGGCGCCGTCACGGTCGGGGAGCTGCGAGGCATCGAGCGGGCGCTCGCGTCGCTCCCGGAGATCACGTCGTACCGGCGCCGGACGCGTGAGGAGGCGTTGGCCATCGCGCGTCAGGATTACCGGATCGGTGCCATCCTCACCGTGGACTTCATGCCCCACATCACCTACGGCGGCACCCTCGCGCGAGGGGACTGGCGCGCGCTGCTCGGCGAGTTGGCCGACCTTCCCGGGGTGGGCGCCTCGGGCGCCTACCGGGACAACTTCTGGTGGGGGAAGGCGGACGTCTCGGTCATGCTGTGCCCGAAAGACGCCGTACACCGGTCCGCGAAGCGATGTGAAGGACGCGGACGGGCCACCGAAGCCGAGAAGGAGGCCGTTCTCGACCGGATCCGCGCGGTCCGGGGCATCGAGAAGATCTATCTTGAGGACCCGGCACACGCGGCGAAGGCCCGTGACCACGTCGAGTGGCTGATGTCGTTCGGAGGCGGCGATCTCGACGAGCTGCCGGAGACCTTCTATCTCACGCTCGCGGACCCCTCGGCGGTCGCGCGTATCGAGAAGTCGCTCACCGGCATGGCGGGCGTGGCGCAAGTGACGCCGGTGGTCCGGCCGTAGCGGGCCGGGGACCCTACGAGATCGGGATGTGGGGTCGGGGGTCGCCGGGGCAGAGTACCCTTGCCGGACGTGAGCACGCCCGATACCTCTGGAAGCGCCGTGATCCCCGCCGAAACCCCATACGTGACGATCGTCCTGCCCTGTTACAACGAGCAGGATCACGTGATCGACGAGGTCGAGCGCATCTGCGCGGCCATGGACGCCAGCGGTTACACCTACGAGCTGCTCGCCGTGGACGACTGCTCCAGCGACGAGACGCTCGCGCGGCTCCAGGAGGCGGCGCCGCGTTTCCCGCACATGCGGATCAAGGCGTTCCACCGCAACGGCGGATCGGGCACGGTGCGCAGGATCGGCTCCCAGGAGGCCCGGGGCGAGATCGTCGTGTGGACCGACGCCGACATGACCTACCCCAACGAGCGCATCCCCGAGCTGGTCGGCATCCTGGAGAAGGACTCGACCGTCGACCAGGTGGTCGGCGCGCGGACCACCGAGGAAGGCTCGCACAAGTTCCTGCGGGTGCCCGCCAAGTGGTTCATCCGCAAGGTCGCGGAGCGGCTCGCCGGGCAGAAGATCCCCGACCTCAACTCCGGCCTGCGGGCGTTCCGCAAGTCGGTCGCCAAGCCGTACCTCCGGCTGCTGCCGCCCGGGTTCTCCTGCGTCACGACGATCACGCTGTCGTTCCTGTCGAACCAGCACGACGTCTACTACCTGCCGATCGAGTACAGCAAGCGGGCCGGGAAGTCGAAGTTCAGCTTCATCTCCGATGCCTACCGCTACATCCTGCAGGTGCTGCGGATGGTGATGTACTTCAATCCGCTCAAGGTGCTCATGCCGCCCGCGCTCTGGCTGGTCGGCATCGGCCTGGTGAAGGGGGTCTACGACAACATCAAGACCCCGTTCTACCTGGCCGGCAACACGACCGTGATCTTCATTTCCGGCCTGCTGATCGGGTCGCTGGCACTGCTCGCCGACCTGATCGTCCGCTCGCGGGCCGAGTGACGCGATGAGGATCGCGATCGTCGGCCCGACCTACCCCTACAAGGGCGGCGGCGCCCAGCACACCACCGAGTTGGCCCACCGGCTGCGGGCGCGTGGCCACGACGTGGTGATCGAGTCGTGGAAGGCGCAGTACCCCTCCTTCCTGTATCCCGGACAGCAGACGATCGACACGCCGGAGGGCGAGCCGTACCCCGAGACGCGCCGCGAGCTCGACTGGCGGCGGCCCGACGGCTGGGTCCGCCGCGGACGGCGGCTGCGCGGCGCCGACCTCGTGATCCTGGCCGTCCTCAGCCCCGTGCAGGTGCCCGCCTACCTCGGCATCCTGTACGGCCTGCGCCGCCGGACCCGGGTGGTGGCGCTGTGCCACAACGTGCTTCCGCACGAGAGCAAGCCGTACGACCGGCCATTGATGAAGGCGCTGCTCGCGCGGGTCGACGCGGTCCTGGCGCATTCGGAGCAGCAGGCGGAGCTGGCCAGGGGACTCACCGGGGTCCCGGTGGGGGTGTCCGCGCTCGCGCCGCATCTGCCCGCGCGCGGCCTCCCGGCCTCGCGGGAGCGCGAGCCGGGGCGCGAGCTGCTCTTCTTCGGCATCGTCCGGCCGTACAAGGGGCTCGACCTGCTGCTGCGGGCGCTCGCCCGGGTGCCTGACGTGCGCCTCACGGTCGCGGGCGAGTTCTGGGGCGGCTGGGAGGAGACCAGGGCGCTCATCGGCGAGCTCGGGCTGGACGACCGGGTCGAGCTGCGGCCGGGGTACGTCGCGGCCGACGACGTGCCCGGCCTGTTCGCGCGGGCCGACGCCCTCGTGCTCCCGTACCGCTCGGCGACGGCGAGCCAGAACGTGTGGCTCGGTCATGAGCACGGTGTCCCGGTCATCGCGACCAGGGTCGGCGCGCTTCCCGACAACGTGACCGACGACGTGGACGGCCTGCTCGTCGAGCCGGGCTCCGTGGACACGCTCGCGGACGCGATCACGCGCTTCTACGAGCCGGGTACGGCACGGCGGCTGGCCGAAGGGGTCAAGGCCGTCGATCCCGAGCCCTTCTGGGACACCTACGTCGACACGCTGCTCGGCCTTTCCTGACCGAGCGGGAGGGCGGGACGCGGCAGGGTGCGGGCGAGGAGGAAGCCGAGCCCGGCCCAGGCCGCGTCGCCCAGCGTGAACGCCACCCGCGACACGACGGCGACCACCAGGGCCCTCGGAGTGTCCAGGACGGGCGCGAGCGCGACGACCATCGCCCCTTCGCGTACGCCGATGCCCGCGGGGACCACGACCGTCAGGATGCCGGTCGCCCAGGCCAGTGCGTACGCCCCGGCGGCGACGGCGTAGAGCGTGAGCCCGCCGGACCGCATGTCGGCGACCAGGACCCACAGGTGAACGCCGTAGCAGAGCCAGCCGATCATCGTCCAGGTGGCCGCCCTGAGCATGTCCGCACCGCTCAGCACCCGGTCGAGGGGCTCCTTGCGGGCGATCCTGAGGGCGAGGTTCAGGCCCCAGGTCAGTACGCGGGGGTGCAGGCCGACGAGGATGAGCGGGATCAGCGCCAGCAGGTACCACGCCTGACCGGCGATCTGCCGGGAGAGGGTGGCCGCGGCGAGGGTGAGCGCGCAGCCGAGCGACGTGACCAGGGCGAGCGCCGTGGCGCTGAACGTGCGCCGAGGGGGCGCTCCGTGGTCGCGGGCCAGCTCCATCATGGCCGCGAACGCCCACACCGAGCCGGGGATGTACTTGCCGAGTTGCCCCACGTAGAGCACGCGCGCGGCCACCCGGAAGGGCAGCCGCGAGCCGAGCCCGCCCAGGACGGCCATCCAGGCGAGCAGCATGAAGGCGTAGCTGATGAGCACGGCGGCGAGGCATCCGGCCAGCGACCACCACGACAGCCGGACAAGCGCGGCCGAAGTGTCGGTCCAGTTCCTGGCCAGGCCGTACCCGAGGAAGGCCAGCGCGACCAGGGCCAGGAGGCCCCTGAGCAGTCGGCTCGACCGCAGGCGGCTCAGCATCCGCCAAGAGTACGACCCGAAGCTACCGTTTGGTAGGGGTGAGTTGTCCACAAGGTGGGCCGAGCCCGCCCCGGCGCGCCGGTACTGTTGGGCGGCGTGGGAAGCGGAGGAGTGGTGAGAGGGCCGATGAGCGGCCGGGGAGTGGTGAGCGACCGGTGAGCAGGCAACGCGCCGCCCAGCTGGAGTACTCCGAGTTCCAGGCGGCGATGCTGGACGAGGAGAAGCGCCGCCGCAAGGCCGCCAAGATCATCGCTGTGCTCGGGCACTTCCTCGGCGCCGAGGATCCCGCCCGCCCGCTGGCCGGGCTGACCGTCGCCGACATCGGCTGTTCCGCCGGGTTCATCGCCGACGAGCTCGCCGGCGCGGGAGCGAGCCGCACGTTCGGGGTGGACATCGACGTCCCCGGTCTGCGGAAGGCGGCGGAGCGGTTCGGCGAGCGGGTCGAGTTCGTGTGCGCCGACGGTGGCGCGCTGCCGTTCCCCGACGGCTCGGTCGACGTGCTGGTGTTCAACCACATCTACGAGCACGTGGTGGACCCCGACGCGGTGATCAAGGACATGCACCGGGTGCTCGCCGACGACGGCGTGCTCTACCTGGGCCTCGGCAACCGGCTCGGCGTCATGGAGCCGCACTACAAGCTGCCGTTCCTGTCCTACCTGCCGCCCGCCGCCGCCGACCGCTATGTGCGGGCGTTCGGCCGGGCGGACAACTACTACGAGCGCTTCCGCACCCGGGGCGGCCTGCGCAGGATGCTCAGGGACTTCCACGTGTGGGACTACACGTTCCCGGTGCTGGCCTCGCCCGAGCGGTTCGCCGGCGGCGAGCTGTTCCCCGGCGCGGTGGGCCGGGTCGCCAAGAGCACCCTGGAGCGGGCGCCGCGCGAGGCGCTCCGGGCCCTGCTGCCGATCGTGCCGACGTACCTGTGGGTCGCGACCAGGACGCCGCGCCGCCCGCGCGGACCCGTGCTTCCGCAACCACCCGAGCCGGTGCGCACACCATGACCGGCGCGCGACGCCGAGAGCCGGGCGGGGCGGCGGCGGGGGAGCGGGTGGTGCGCCGGTGACCGGGCGCAAGGCCCTCCGGCTGCTCTTCCTGGCCGTCGCGCTGGGCTTCGGCGGGTGGGCGGTCGCGAGCCGGTGGACCGAGGTGTCGGCGGGCTTCGCGCGGCTGTCCTGGCCGGAGCTCGGCGGTTCCCTGCTCGCCGTGGTCGCGGCGCTGGTCTGCGGCATGATGATGTGGCGGGCCCTGCTCGCCGACCTCGGCTCGCCGCTGGCGTTCCGGGACGCCGCGAAGATCTTCTTCATCGGCCAGCTCGGGAAGTACATCCCCGGATCGCTCTGGCCGGTGCTGGCCCAGATGGAGATGGGCCGTGACCACGCCATCCCGAGATCGCGCAGCGCGGCGGCGTACTTCCTGACCTATCCCGTCTATCTGGGCAGCGGGCTGCTGACGGCGGCCGTGACGCTGCCGGTGCTCGCGGGCGGCTCGGTGGCGCGGTTCGCCTGGCTGCTGCTGCTGATCCCGGTGCTCGCGGCCGCCCTGCATCCCTCCGTGGTCAACTGGGGCATCAATCTCGGGCTCAGGCTGCTGCGCAAGCCGCCGCTGGAGCGGCCCCTGAGCCGACGTGGCGTGCTCGTCGCGTGCGGCTGGGCCTTCGCCGGTTGGGCCGCGTACGGCACGCACCTCGCCCTGATCGTCCACGGCCTCGGCGCGACGGGGCCGAGGGCGGCGCTGTTGAGCGTCGGCGCGTTCGCGCTGGCCTGGTGCCTGGGCTTCATCGTGGTGATCGCCCCCGCGGGCGCGGGGGTGCGCGAGGTCGCGATGGTCGCGGCACTGGCGCCCGTGCTCAGCCAGGACGCCGCGATCGCCGCGACGATCTGCTCCCGGCTGATCGTCTCGGTGGGCGATCTCGTGTGCGCGGCCCTCGCCGGGATCTCCGCGCGGCGGGCGGCACCCGTGGCGGTCGGGAGATCCGGGATCTCCGGGGCCGTCTCCCCGACCGCGTCCGAGAGCACGCCCGGGAGCACGTCCGGGAGCACGTCGGACGTCACGCCGGGGCCGGAGGATTCGCGGCGGGAATAGCGTGCGATCGAGGACACACCGGCGGCCGATGGTTTTGCGTGATTCACGGCATTTGCCAGGTCAGCGGAATTTTCCGGGCAGGTCTCAGGTCGGGCACATCTGGTTTCCTCACGGCGTCCTGCGGATCGTTAGGCTAACCTCGCCAATGTGAGGAAGAGCTGTTTGCCGGAGTCAGCCCATTATGAGGCGATTCTTCTGGTTGGTGGTCAAGGAACGCGTTTGCGGCCTTTGACGCTTTTTACGCCGAAGCCGTTGCTGCCGACGGCAGGGGTTCCGTTCCTCGCGCACCAACTGGCCAAGGCCCGCTCGTTCGGGGTCCGGCGGATCGTGTTCGCCACCTCCTACCGGGCGTCGATGTTCGCCGACGCCTTCGGTGACGGTTCGTCCCTGGGGCTCGACATCGTCTACATGACGGAGGAGACGCCGCTGGGCACCGGCGGCGCGATCCGCAACGCGGCCGAGGCGCTCACCTGCGGCCCGGACGCCCCCGTGCTGGTGCTGAACGGCGACATCCTCTCCGGACACGACATAGCCGACCAGATCAGGGTGCACGTCGAGCGCGGCGCCTCGGCCACGCTCCATCTGACCGAGGTCGACGATCCGTCCAGGTTCGGCTGCGTGCCGACGTCTCCCGACGGCCGTGTCACGGCGTTCCTGGAGAAGACCCCCAATCCGGTGACGAACCGGATCAACGCCGGGTGCTACGTGTTCCAGCGCTCGGTGATCGACTCGATCCCGGCCGGCCAGGTCGTGTCGGTGGAGCGGGAGACCTTCCCCGGGCTGATCGAGGCCGGGGAACTGGTGCTCGGCTACTCCGACGCCTCGTACTGGCTCGACGTGGGCACCCCGGCCGCCTTCGTGCGGGGTTCGGCCGACCTCGTGCTCGGCAAGCTGGAGTCGCACGCCCTGCCGGGGCCGGTGGGCGAGTTCCTCCTGCTGGACGGCGCGACGGTCTCGCCCGAGGCCAAGGTCGGCGGGGGGACGGTCGTCGGCGCCGGCGTCTCCGTGGAGGCGGGCGCCAGCGTTCAGGGAAGCGTCCTCGGCGACGGCGCCGTGGTGGAGCCGGGCGCCACCGTGGTCGACTCGATCGTCGGCACGGGAGCCCGGATCGCGACCGGCGCGGTGCTGCGCGACGTGGTCGTGGGAGACGGCGCCGTCATCGGCCCGGGCAACGAGCTCGCCGCCGGTGCGCGCGTCTGGCCCGGCGTCACGCTGCGCGAGTGCTCGGTCCGCTTCTCCAGCGACGTCTAGCAGAGGTCCGGCGACATCCGGCGACATACAGCGACATTTGGTGCCGCTCCGGCCGAGTACGTTGAGATGGTGTGGTGGCAGGAGCGATGACGCCGACAGGCGCGGCGGAGAGGGCACGGGAACGCCGGTGGCGGCCCGCCGGGGCCCTCGACCTGGTCCTGACGCTGTCGCCGCACCAGCACGGGGGCGGGGACCCCACCTGGCGGCGCACGCCCGACGGCGCGTTCTGGCGGACCTCACGCACTCCGGACGGTCCCGGCACGCTGCGGATCACCGCCGCGGCCGGCGAGGTGTTCGGTCAGGCGTGGGGTCCGGGGGCCGAGTGGCTGCTGGAGACCCTGCCCGCCCTGCTCGGAGCGGATGACGATATTTCGGCGTTCGCGGACACGCTGGCGCGGGCGGCCGCCTCAGGAGCCGCGCGTACCGCCGCCTTCGTCGGTGAGCTGGCCGCCCGGCATCCGGGCCTGCGCGTCGGACGGTCGTCCCGCGTCTTCGAGGCGCTGGTCCCCGCCGTGCTGGAGCAGAAAGTCGTCGGGATGGAGGCGTGGCGAGCCTGGCGCCACCTTCTGCGTACGTACGGCGACGCCGCCCCAGGGCCCGCACCCGAGGGCATGATCGTCATCCCGTCGCCCGAAATCTGGCGGCGGATCCCCTCCTGGGACTGGCATCGGGCCGGGGCGGAGGCCGTACGCGCGCGGACGATCATCAACGCGGCCGCCCACGCCGTGAAGCTGGAGGCGACCGTGCCGCCGCCGTCAGGTGCGGCCGGCTGCGCGGAGGCGGATCGCCTGCTGCGGGCGCTGCCGGGGATCGGGGTCTGGACGTCGGCGGAGGTCCGCCAGCGTGCCCACGGAGATCCCGACGCGCCCAGCGTGGGGGACTTTCACCTGTCGGGCCTGGTGGGCTACGCGCTGACCGGGCGGAAGGTGGACGACGCCGCCATGCTGGAGCTCCTCGAACCGTTCAGGGGCCAGCGCCACCGGGTGGCGTGGCTGATCACGCTCAGTGGCCGCAGGCCACCGGCGCGCGGCCCGCGGATGTCCGTTCGCGACTACCGGTCGTTCTGACCTCGCGCCGCTCCGGGGTCCGGCGTGATCGGAACCGCCGGGTGCCGCCGCCCGAGGGACTCCGGGGCGTGTCAGCGGGTGTCCAGTCGCGACCGTCACGCGTGTCCGTGCCGAAGAGCGGGGCGAGGACCGCGACGACGATCAGGAAGGTGACGACGAGCCAGGTCATGGTGACCTCCGTGGTGGCAGTGGGTGATGCCTCCAGTATGTTTGCGTGCATCTATTTACGTCTATTGAATTCTTTTGAGGTCATCTCTTAAGAAACTCTGAATTGATGAGCCGACCCCGCCGAGGACCCGCCGTACGCCGCGACGTATGGTGCAGCCCATGAGCGCGAACCCCACAGACGCCGCGCTGCGGCGGGCACTGGCTCGGGCACGCGACGGCAAGGCCCTCGATGTCACCGAGGCCGTCGTCCTGCTGCACGCCCGAGGCGATCACCTGGAGACCTTGCTCGACCACGCCTCACGGGTCAGGGACGCCGGGCTGGACGCGGTGGGCCGGACGGGGATCGTCACCTACAGCAGGAAGGTCTTCATCCCGCTGACGCGGCTGTGCCGGGACCGGTGCGGCTACTGCACGTTCGCGACCGCGCCGCACAAGCTCGACAGCCCCTTCCTGCCGCCGGACGAGGTCCTGGAGATCGCCCGCCAGGGAGCGGCGATGGGCTGCAAGGAGGCCCTGTTCACGCTGGGTGACCGCCCCGAGGACCGGTGGCACCAGGCCCGCGAGTGGCTGGACGCCCACGGGTACGACGACACCCTGTCCTACGTCCGGGCCATGGCCGTACGGGTGCTGGAGGAGACCGGCCTGCTGCCGCACCTCAACCCCGGCGTGATGACGTGGCGCGACCTCCAGCGGCTCAAGCCGGTCTCGCCGTCGATGGGCATGATGCTGGAGACCACGTCCGAGCGGCTCTTCACCGAGAAGGGCCAGGCGCACTACGGCTCGCCCGACAAGGACCCGGCCGTACGGCTGCGCGTGCTGGAGGACGCCGGACGCACGAGCGTGCCGTTCACCACCGGCATCCTGATCGGCATCGGGGAGACCGTCCAGGACCGCGCCGAGGCGATCTTCGCGATCCGCCGCGTGGCCCGGGAGTACGGAGGCATCCAGGAGGTGATCGTCCAGAACTTCCGCGCCAAGCCGGACACGGCGATGCGCGGCATGCCGGACGCCGACCTCCAGGAGCTCGCCGTGACGATCGCGGTGGCCAGGCTCGTGCTCGGGCCCAAGGTGCGGATCCAGGCGCCGCCGAATCTGGTCGACGACGAGTTCACCCTGATGATCCGCGCGGGTATCGACGACTGGGGCGGCGTCTCACCGCTCACGCCTGACCACGTGAACCCCGAGCGCCCGTGGCCGCAGATCGACGACCTCGCCGCCCGCACGGCCGCCGCCGGGTTCGAGCTGCGGGAACGCCTGACGATATATCCGGAATACGTGTTGGCCGGGGAACCGTGGCTCGACCCCCGGCTGCGCGAGCACGTCGCCGCCCTGGCCGATCCCCGTACCGGCCTGGCCCGGGAGGACGCGACGCCGGTCGGGCGGCCGTGGCAGGAGCCCGACGGCGGCTTCCAGGCGCAGGCGGACGCCGCGCCGCGGACCACGGGCCGCGCCGACCTGCACATCGCGATCGACTCCGAGGGCCGGACAGCCGACCGCCGGGCCGACTTCGACAGCGTCTACGGCGACTGGGACGCCCTCCGCGAGCGGCTGCCCCACACCGCGGGCGCCGGCGGGGGCACCACCTCGGAGGTCCGGGAGGCGCTGCGCGTCGCGGAGACCGCCCCGGCGACGCTCACCGACGAGCAGGCCCTGGCGCTGCTCGGCCTGGCCGGGGACCAGAACGGCGTGGGCGCCGACGACGCGGGCCTCGACGAACTGGCCCGGATCGCCGACGGGCTGCGCCGTGAGGCGGTGGGCGACGACGTCACCTACGTCGTCAACAGGAACATCAACTTCACCAACGTCTGCTACACCGGCTGCCGGTTCTGCGCGTTCGCGCAGCGCCGCACCGACGCCGACGCCTTCACGCTCTCGCTCTCCGAGGTGGCCGACCGGGCGCGGGAGGCGTGGGACGCGGGTGCCACCGAGGTCTGCATGCAGGGCGGGATCCACCCCGACCTGCCGGGAACGGCCTACTTCGACATCGCCCGCGCGGTCAAGGAACGCTGCCCGGACATGCACGTGCACGCGTTCTCGCCGATGGAGGTCATCAACGGCGCCAGCCGTACGAACCTGTCCATAGCGGAATGGCTGCACGCGGCCAAGGAGGCCGGGGTCGACTCGCTGCCGGGCACGGCCGCCGAGATCCTCGACGACGACGTCCGCTGGGTGCTGACCAAGGGCAAGCTCCCGGCGAAGGAGTGGATCGAGGTGATCACCACCGCGCACAAGGTGGGCATCCCGACGACCTCGACCATGATGTACGGGCACGTCGACACGCACGCGCACTGGGTCCGCCACATCCGGCTCATCCGCAGGATCCAGGAGGAGACGGGCGGGTTCCGCGAGTTCGTGCTGCTGCCGTTCGTGCACCACAGCGCCCCGATCTACCTCGCGGGGGTGGCGCGTCCCGGGCCGACCGCGCGCGAGAACCGCGCCGTGCACGCCCTGGCGCGGATCATGCTGCACGGTGCGATCCCGAACATCCAGTGCTCGTGGGTCAAGCTCCGTGACGACCTCTGCCGCGCCGTGCTCGACGGAGGCGTGAACGACCTCGGCGGCACGCTGATGGAGGAGACCATCAGCCGGATGGCCGGGTCGGAGAACGGCTCCTACAAGACGATCAGCGAGATCGCCGCCATGGTGGCCCCCATCGGGCGGCCGCTGCGCCAGCGCACCACGTCGTACGAGGCGCCGAGCGCCGAGCGGATCGCCGCGGCGGAGCGGAGCGACGGCGTCTGCCAGAGCGTCAGGAGGACCCTGCCCATCGCGTGACGTGGTTATAACAAGTTCTACATATTCGCCGTCGAGGTACTTGCGTCCTGTGCGGGGCCCGTTGGCACAATCGTGATCCCTTGACCGAGAGGGGTCATGCCCGTGCCGTACGGTCGTCACCGCGCCGCGACACCCGCTGACCAGCCGCGCCTTCCGGTACGGAGAAGTGTCATCGTCGTGGCGTCGGCGGTGGTGCTCCTGCTGGCCGCGGGGGCGGTCCGCGTCATGGGGGCGGGTCTGGGAACGTGTTCTGCCCGCGATCCGATCCTGGTCGGTGTGGCCGCCGCGGTGGACATCGCGCCGCCCGTCATGGAGGCCGCCCGGCGGTTCAACGAATCCGAGGCCGGAGTCGACGGGCGGTGCGTCAAGGTCCAGGTCGCCGAGCAGCCCCCCGCGCCCGTGCTGCGCACGCTGATCGGCGACCGCGCGGGCGCCCTGCCGCAGCGGCCTGACGGCTGGATCGCGGACTCCTCCGCCTGGGTGCGCCTCGCCCGCAAGCAGGGCGCGCAGGACGTCGCCTCGGACGAGACGGTCGTCGCGACGTCCCCGCTGGTGTTCGCGACGAGCCGGTCCCTCGCCCAGCGCTTCGCGGCCGGTCGTACGGCCATGAGCTGGGACATGGTCTTCCCCGCCACCGTACGGGGCCGGCTGGAGCCCACGGACCGTGAGCCGGACGTGGTCCGCGTTCCTGACCCCTCGGTGTCCGGCGCGGGCATCGCCACGGTCGCGGCGGCGCGGGACATCGTCGGGACCGGCCCGGACGCGAGCAAGGAGCTGACCGCGTTCGTCCGGATGGCGCAGGCCGGTTCCGCGCCCGACTACCGCGGCATGCTCGCCGCCATCGACGCCCCCGGCTTCTGGACGCGCCCGGTCGTGGTCGTCCCCGAGCAGTCGGTGTGGGCTCACAACCAGGGGGCGGGCGTGGCGCCCGTGGTCGCCCTCCACCCCAAGGAGGGGACGATCAACCTCGACTATCCGTACGTCGTGACCTCGGCCGACCCCGACCGGGCGGCCGGGTCACGGCTGTTCGCGGGCTGGCTGCGCTCGGCCGAGACGCAGGAGGCCGTGCGCCGCGACGGGTTCCGCACGGCCGACGGCCGGGAGCCGCCGTTCCCCGTGGGACCCGACATCCCGGCGGACGCGCCGGAGGCACGCCCCTCCATCACGCCCGAGGTCATCGACGAGGCGCTGGAGGCGTGGAGCAGGCTGGCGCCGCCGACCAGGATCCTGGTCCTCGCCGACGTCTCCAAGGAGACGGCCGAGCCGATCAGGCCGGGCGGCGAGACCCGGCTCGACGTCGCGATAGAGGCGGCCAAGATCGGCATCAAGATGTTCCCGGACGAGACCGCCATCGGCGTCTGGGAGTTCGCGAGGAAGCTCCAGGGCGGCGCGGACCAGCGCAGGCTCGTCGGCCTCGGCTCGATCACCGAGCCGGACTCCGGCCAGGAGATCCGCAGGACCAGCCTGTTCCGCATCGCGGACGGCATCAAGGCGTTCCCCGGCAGGACCAGCTCGCTGTACGACTCGATCCTCGCGGGCTTCCGCGACGTGTCCAAGGACTACGACCCGCTGATGAGCAACTCGCTGCTCCTGCTCACCGCCGGCGAGGACGACGGCAGGGGCGTGTCCCGCGCGGAGCTCGTCAAGGCGCTCCGCGCGGAGTGGGACCCCGAGCGGCCGGTCCAGATCATCGTGGTCGCGTTCGGGACCGGCGCCGACAGGAACGCCCTGAACGAGATCGTCTCGGTCACCAACGGGCAGCTCTACGTGGCCGAGCAGCCCGGACAGATCATCGACGTCTTCCTTTCGGCGCTGGCGCGGCGGTTGTGCCACCCGACCTGCCCGGGTTCGGCGGGTTGACGGAGCCGTCGGGCGCCGTCAGCGGGTGACCACGAAGTCTGCGGCGTCCCTGGGCGACCGGTCCCGGGGCGGCGCGGCGGCGTGGCCGATCGCGACCGCGCCCATCGGGTCCCAGCTCTCGGGGAGGTCGAGCACGTTCCGCACCGTGTCGCGGCAGAACATGGTGGACGACACCCACGCCGAGCCGAGCCCCTCCACCGCGAGTTGGACCAGGAAGTTCTGCACGCCCGCGCCGGTCGCGACGACGAACATCTCGCGCTCCGCGGCGTTCCTCCGGTCGTCCCGGTACGTGTGCGACCCGTCCATCACCAGGCAAGGGACGGCCAGGTAGGGGGCGTTCCGCAGCACGTCGCCCCGCCTGACCCGCTTCCCGATCGACTCCTCGGAGAAGCCGTCGCCGCGCAGGTCCGCGATCCAGGCGTCCCGCATCGCGTCGAGCAGTGCCGTACGGGCCGCGGGGGTCTCCAGGAGAACGAACCGCCACGGGGTCGTGTGGTGCGGCGCGGGGGCGGCGACGGCCGCGGCCACGGCCCGGCGCACCGCCGCGGGATCGACCGGCGCGCCGGAGAACTCCCGGATCGTCCGGCGGGCGAAGACGACGTCGGCGGAGCCGTACCGGAACATGTCCTCGTCGGCGGGCCGGACGAGGACGCGCGCGCCGGGGCCGTCCTCGCTGGTGACGAGGTCGCCGAGCCCGCGCACGACGGCCACCGGCACCCCGGCCAGCTTGCCCTTGGCCAACTCGGCCGCCGCCGCGATCTCGTCGATCAGCGCGGTCACCGTCGCCCGCAGCGGGTTCCCGTACGCGTCGGTCTTGCCGCGGAAGTCGTCCAGGGGCCGCACTCCCGCGGCGCCGATCGCCACGTCGGTCAGGCCGTGCCGCCAGGGACGCCCGAAGGTGTCGGAGACGATCACGCCCACGTCGGCGCCGGTCCGGGCCCGCACGCCCTTCCTGATCCGCCGCGCGGAGGCGTCGGAGTCCTCCGGCAGCAGCAGGACCGTGCCGGGCTCGGTGTTCGACGCGTCCACCCCGGCGGCGGCCATGACGAACCCGTGCCGGGTCTGGGCGATCACGGTGTCGCCGCGTCGCGCGACCACGCGCGCGGTCTCGTCCATGATCGCCTCGGTACGGCTGTCGCCGGGCCGGGCCCTGCCCTCCGCCTTGCTCACGATCTTCGAGGTCACGACGAGGATGTCGCCGTCGGAGAGGTCGGGTGCGGCGTCCGCCACCAGGGCGGCGATGTCGTCGCCCGGCCGGATCTCGGGCAGGCCGGGGACGCCGGTGATGCTGATGAGGGTCAACGGTACGTCCTCTCGCGGGGTCACGAGGTGAGGGTGCGGGCGAGGGTGAGCGCGGCGGCGGCGAGGTCCCGGGTGGCCTCGGGGGAGTCCATGAGGAGGGGGCGGGCCTCGACGGTCACCCCGTAGAGGGAGACGGCCTTGTCCTCCTCGGCCACGAGCCAGCCGTCGATGAGGTCCGAGCCGTACAGCTCCAGGACCGCCTGGGCGCTCGTCTCGACGCCGATGGCGCTCAGGCAGGCGTCGGCCATGCCGCGCACCGGCGCGCCGCCGATGATGGGGGAGACGCCGACCACGGTCTTCTCGCAGAGCGCGGAACGGATGCCGGGGATCTGGAGGATCGTGCCGATGCTCACCACCGGGTTCGACGGCGGCAGGATCACGAAGTCCGCCTCGCGGACGGCCTCCAGCACGCCGGGCGCCGGGCTCGCCTCGTCCGCGCCCACGAGGGCGATCTGCTCGGCGGGGAGAGAGGCGCGCAGCCGCACCCACCACTCCTGGAAGTGGATGGCGCGCCTGCCCTGGCCGTCGTCGACGACGACGTGGGTCTCGGTCCGGTCGTCGGACATGGGAAGCAGCCGGACGCCGGGCTGCCAGCGCGCGCAGAGCGCCTCCGTGACCTGGGACAGGGGATAACCCGCGGCCAGCATCTGGGTGCGCACGATGTGCGTGGCGACGTCGCGGTCGCCCAGCCCGAACCACTGGGGCTCCATGCCGTAGGCGGCCAACTCGTCCTTGACGGTGAACGTCTCGTCGGTGCGGCCCCAACCCTGGTCCTCGTTGATGCCGCCGCCGAGGGTGTACATCACGGTGTCGAGATCGGGGCAGACCCGGAGGCCGAACAGGGTGATGTCGTCCCCGGTGTTACCGATGACGGTGATCTCGGCGGGCTCTTCCGAGGCGGCACAGGCCGCTTTGAGGCCGCGCAGGAAACGGGCGCCGCCGATCCCGCCGGCGAGGCAAACGATGCGCATGCCGCCAGTCTCGCACCCGGCTTCCAGCGGACGGCACGCGCCTCATATGCGATAAATGTGAGGTAGGAAACAGTTGTAATGGCATGAGGTTGTTGGGTCTACCGACACCAAAGTCGCTCTTGTGCGAAACTTCCCCGAGTGTCTTTTGGAAGGCGTTGGGGGTAGCAGTGGTGGTCAAGGTTGATTCCGGACGGCTGCGCGAGCCTGCCGCGTGGATCATGCTGACGGTGGTCGCCACGGGCGTTCTCCTCGGCGCCATCCGTCTGCTGTTCGGAGCGGGGTCGTTCACGGGCCGCGCCGCCGTCACCCTGTCGAGTTTCGTGAGTCCCGTCTCCACGGCGCTCGCCGTGGGCGCGGTCCTGCTGGTCACGCGGTTCGGCGATCCGACCCCGCGAGCCCGGTTGGTCAACCTCGGGACCATGGCGACGCTCGGTCTGGCCACGCTCCTCGGCCTGGTCAGCACGCTTGCCGGGATCTTCGCCGACGGGTCCATGGGCGACAAGCTCGAATATCTGGTGATGGCACTGCCCATGGTCGCCCTCGCCGCCGTCGGCCTGGTCTTCGCCCGGAGCTCCATCGGCGCGGACGTGCCGCGCAGCAAGCCGGGCCGCGCGGACGACCGGTTCTTCGGCTTTCCCGACGACAATTTCGCCGGGTACAACCCGCAGCAGGCACAGCCGGTTCAGGCTGTCCCCCCGGTTCAGCCGATCTCCGCGGTTCAGCCGGTCTCTCCCGTCCAGCCGGTTCAGCCCGTGCAGCCGGCGCAGGCCGCCGGAACGCCCTCCTTCGCTCCTACGCAGGTGGAGCCCGCCTACGTGCCCGGCCAGGCCGAGCCCGCCTACGGCCAGGCCGAGCCCGCCTACGGCCAGGCCCAGAGCGAGCAGTCCTTCGGCTCCGGCCAGCAGGAGCACGGGTACGGCCAGTCCCAGCAGGAGCAGGGGTACGGCCAGCCTCAGCAGGAGCCCGCGTACGGCCAGCCGCAGCCGGAGCCGTCCTTCATGTCCGGCCAGGCCGAGCAGCCGTACGCCGCCTCGCCCGCCGAGCCGTACGCGCCCGCCCAGGGTTTCCAGGAGGGGTACGCGCCGGCGCCCCAGCCGGTGAACCAGGGCTACCCCCAGCAGGAGCAGCAGCCCGCCGGTCACTTCGCGCCCCAGGGATACGCCCCCGAATCCCAGGGGTACGCCTCCGAGCCGCAGGGCTACGCTCCTGAGCCGCAGGCCGCCGCCGTGGTGCCGTTCGGCCAGCAGCCCGCCCAGCTTCCCTCGCCGGCGGCCCAGCACCCCATGCAGCCCACGCCGCAGCCGGTACAGCCCGTGCAGCAGCCCGCCCCCCAGGCGTTCCCCCAGTCGACCGGTGGTTACCCGCAGCCTCCGCAGGGCCCCATGTTCGACCAGCACGGCTACGCGGGCCAGCAGGGCGACGCCTCCGGTTACGGAGCCTTCGGGAGCCAGCAGGACAACTCCCCGTTCCCGCCGGCCCCGCAGATCGAGGCGGTCGGCTACGCCCAGCAGGGCTACGCCGACCAGGGGTTCGGCCAGGCGGCCTACCCCGCCGCCGAGCAGGCGCAGCCGTACGCGCAGCAGCAGGAGACGTACGGCCGGCCGCAGGCGGAGCCCTATGGCCAGCAGAGCCAGCAGAGCCACCAGAGCCACCAGAGCCAGCAGGATTCGTACGGGCAGCAGGACTACGGGCAGCAGGGGTCCTCGTCGTTCTCCGGCTACTCGGGTGCGCAGTTCGGCCACCAGGCGGCAGAGCAGGCTCCCTCGTTCGAGCAGCCCGCCCAGCACCAGGTCCAGCCCGCCCAGGGGTTCGACCCGTCCCGCCCGTACGAGCAGGCCGTGGACCCGAGGGAGCAGCAGCTCGCCGCCGCCTACCAGCAGGCGCAGAGCTACCAGCAGCACGCGCAGCCGGTCGACTACGCCGGATCCCAGACGGCGCCCCAGGACTACCCCGACTACTACGACAACCCGCTCGGCCACGCCCAGACGCCCGAGCCCGCCCGGTACGCCGCCCCGAGCGACCAGACCATGCGCTTCGACGCGAACCTCTACCAGGGCGACCCGCTGAGCGGTCCGTCGCGTCGACAGGACACCATAGACCCGACCGCGATCTACGCCCCCGAGCGGTCGCAGGCAAAGCTTGAGGAAGGTGTGAGCACAGAACAGGCAGGTCACGGAGCTGATCCGCAGGCCCCCTGGTACGGTTCCCAACGCTGATACGGCTGAACACAAGGGTTACGAACCGGGGCAAGCTGGTCTTTCCCCGGGTATCGGTATGCCGCTTGACGCCACACGCGGCACGCGCGTGTAATTACAGACATGTTGTTACGCCTTCCAATAGCTGGGTAACCAGGAAGGCGTTCCATGGGGGGCTCCATTGTGGGCTGGCGAGCGACAGGGAGGTGTGCAATGGCCGACCAGGTCATGGCACAGGCGCTCGACGGTGAGGATCTTGGGTGGCAAGAGCGTGCGCTGTGCGCTCAGACCGACCCGGAGGCGTTCTTTCCGGAGAAGGGTGGCTCGACCCGAGAGGCCAAGAAGGTGTGCCGCTCGTGCGAGGTGAGAGCGGAGTGCCTTGAGTACGCGCTCGAACACGACGAGCGGTTCGGCATCTGGGGTGGGCTGTCAGAGCGGGAACGGCGCAGAATCAAGCGCCAGGCGGTGTGAGATGGCGGGGTCGCGCGGACGACGCGCGACCCCGCCGACCGATTCGGCTCTCCCGTGATCGAGTGAGCCGCGGGTGCCGTAGGGTTGTCGCGCGTTAGGCCGATATCTCCCGCGATCTCGGATATTTGCTGAGATTGTGGGGGCAACCCCCGAGGACTCATCCACGTGCACTCCGTCACCGCGATAGTCGTCGCTCACGACGGCGCCCGCTGGCTCAAGGAGACGCTCGAAGCGGTGCTCCGGCAGTCCCGGCCACTCGACCGTGTCGCGGGCGTCGACAACGGCAGCCGTGACGGCAGCGGCCGGATCCTGACCGAGGCGTTCGGACCGAGCAGCGTGCTGAGCATGTCCAGGTCCACCGGATTCGGCGAGGCCGTGCACGAGGTCGTACGACGGCTCCCGCGCGCGTCCGGCCAGGAGTGGTTGTGGCTGCTCCACGACGACTGCGCGCCCGACGCGCACGCCCTGCGGGCGCTGCTCCACGCCGCGGACCAGAACCCCAAGGCCGCGATCCTCGGCCCGAAGCTCCGTGACTGGCTCGACCGTCGTGTCCTGCTCGAGATCGGTGTCACCGTCGGACGCTCCGGACGCAGGGACACCGGCCTGGAACCCCGCGAATACGACCAGGGGCAGCACGACGGGACGCACGGCGTGCTCGACGTCCTCTCGGTCTCCACCGCGGGAATGCTGATCCGCCGTGACGTGTGGGAGGAACTCGCCGGGCTCGACCCGCGCCTCCCGCTGTTCCGCGACGACCTGGACCTGTGCTGGCGGGCCAGGGTCGCCGGGCATCGCGTGCTCAACGTGACCGACGCCGTCGCCTGGCACGCCGAGGCGGCGTCCCGGCGCCGGAGGCGCATCGCCGCCAGCGAGGACCACCCGCGTCGCATCGACCGGCGCAACGCCCTGTTCGTGGTCATGGCGAACCTGCCCTTCTGGGCGCTGGTCCGTTCCGTGTTCCGCAACATCACCGGCTCGCTGGTCCGCACGGTCCTGTTCGTCCTCGCCAAGCAACCGGCGAACGCCCTGGACGAGATCGCCGCACTCGGCTCCGTACTCGGCCATCCCGGACGGCTGTTCAAGGCGCGCAGGGAACGGAAGAAGGGCAGGAAACAGGGCTATCCGGCGGTCGCGCGGCTGTTCACCCCGCCCGGCGCGACCTGGCGACGGCTGGCCGACATGTTCCAGCGCTACCTGGCGGGCGAGGGGCCCGTCGACTCGGCCGGACGGCACCACGCCGCGGCCGCCTCCTCCGAAGACGAGGGCGACGAGCTGCTCACGGACTCCGGGCTGTTCCAGCGGATGTCCTCCAGCCCCGGCGTGTGGCTCTGCGTCCTGCTCCTCGCGGTCACCTTGGCCGCCGAGTGGTCGCTGTTCGCGGGCGGGCTGCTGGGAGGAGGCACCCTCGTGCCGGTCACCGGCGGCGCCTCGGACCTGTGGCGGCTCTACGTCGAGAACCACCACTCCGCCGGCCTCGGCTCGGACACCTGGGCCCCGCCGTACGTGGCGGTCCTCGCGGCCCTTTCCACGATCTTCTTCGGCAAGACCTGGCTGGCCGTGTCCGTCCTGCTGCTCGGGTGCGTGCCGCTCGCCGGGCTCTCGGCGTACGTCGCGACGAGACGGATGATCACCTACACGCCCGCCCGGGTGTGGCTGGCCGCGACGTACGCGCTGCTTCCGGTGGCGACCGGGGTGGTCGCGAGCGGCCGGGTGGGCACCGCGCTGGTATTCGTCCTGATCCCGGTCTACGCGGCCCTCGCCACCCGGGTCGTCGCGGGGTCACGCCGGGCCGCGTGGGGCTTCGGCCTGCTCCTCGCGATCGGCACGGCCTTCGCCCCTCTCGTCTACGTCGTGGTGGCGATCCTGGGCGGGCTCGCCGCCGTGTCCTTCGGCGGCATCCGGCGCGGCGTCGGGGTGTCCCTGGCGATCGGCCTGGGAACGCCGATCGTCCTGCTGTTCCCCTGGCTGGCCGAGATCGTGCGGGAACCGCGCCGCATCCTGCTCGAATCAGGTCTGGCCGATCCCTCCCTCGCCGATCCGAGGCTGGGCGCCGACGCGCTGCTCATGCTCAACCCGGGCGGCCCCGGAACGCCGCCCGTCTGGGTCACCGCTGGGCTGGTCGCCGTCGCGCTCGGCGCGCTGCTGCTCCGCCGCCACCAGACGGTGGTCGCGATCGGCTGGGGCGTCACGCTGTTCGGCGTGCTGCTCGCGGTCGTGGTCAGCCGGTTGGCCGAGTGGCCCGGCGTCCCGCTCGCCTTCGCCGCCACCGGCCTGCTCGTCGCGACCGCCCTCACCGCGCACCGGATCACCGAGTTCCGCGCGGCGGGTGGCCTGCGCAGGGCGGGTGCCCTGCTGATCGTGATCGTCGCGTTCGCCACGCCGCTGGCCGCGGCCGGTCTGTGGATCGTCGGCGGTGCGGGCGGCCCGCTGCGCGGCGACCTGCGCGACCCCGTGCCGCCGCTCAGCGCCGCCTGGTCGCCGAACGGCGAGCGCACGCTGCTCATGCGCCCGGAGGGCGGCCGCCTCGCGTACACGCTCCTGTCCGGGCGCGCCCCGTTCATCGGGGAGTCCGATTTGCGCGCCCCGGCGGCCGACACCGCGCGCGTCGGGACCGCGGTCGCGGGCCTGGCCTCCGGCCGGGGCGGCGGTGACGTCCAGATCCTGGCGGCGTACGGCGTCCAGTTCGTCACCGTGCCCGGCCCCGTCGACGTCGCGCTGCAACGCGCGCTGGACTCGGAACCCGCCCTGGTACGGGTGAGCCTCTCGGAGACCGGCGGGTTGTGGCGGGTGGCCGGGACCGTCACCGTGCCGAAGCCGCCCTCCGGAGGCGACGGCTGGCACCGGACCTGGTTGTGGGCGCAGGCGGCGCTCGTCGCGCTCGTGCTGGTCCTGGCCTCGCCCGGAGCCCGTACGGCGGAGCAGCAGGAAGACTACGGCGACGCCCCGGCACCGGCCCGGTCCTCCCGGAGGCGTCCGAAGAACCCCGAGGAGCAGGTGCCGGCATGAAGGGGCTGATCGAGAACCGCTTCGGGCTGCTCGCCCTGGTGCTGCTCGCCCTCGGGGCGCTGTACGGCGTGGCCTTCGTCAGCCGTCCCGCGCCCGCGGCCCAGAAGCCCGCCCAGCAGGTCAAGGTGGCGGTCGAGTCCGTGTCCATGGTCTGCCCCGACCCCGGTGGCGGCAGGATGACCGCCGTCACGCCCCTGGGCGGACCGAGCGGGCAGGGCGGCGCCGCCACGGTCGCCGAGATGAAGGGCGCCAAGCCGCTGGCCACGCTCGACCAGGTGGGCACCCTGTGGCGGAAGGACGTCCCGGTGCGCACCCGGCCGGTCACGGTCGCGGGGATGGGCGCGATGGCCGCGGGCCTGGAGGCGGCGCAGACCACCCAGGTGACGTCGGGAGCCCAGCGCGGACTCTCGGGGGTGCGCTGCGTCGAACCCGGCGCGGAGGCATGGTTCGTCGGTCCGGGACCCGCCGCGGCCGACGTCACCCTCCATCTGGCCAACTCCGACGAGGCTCCGGCCTACGTCGGCATCATGATCTACGCGGGTGAGGGGCCGGTGCTCGCCGACCGCGGAAACGGGATGGTCGTCAAGCCGGGCGAATACCGCGAGGTCAAGCTGCGCGAGCTGGCGCCTTCGCCCCTGGTGATGGCCGTCCAGGTGAGCACCAGCGGCGGCAGGGTGGCGGCCGCGATCAGGGCGTCCCTCGGCGAGGGCAAGGGAGTGGACTGGCTCCCCGTCTCCGCTCCGCCGTCCACCCGGGTCGTCGTGCCCGGCCTCCCGGGAAGCGCGGGCCAGCGCGAGCTGTACATCGCCACACCTGGTGAGCGGGACACGGTCGTCCAGGTGAAGGCGGTGCTGAAGGACGGCTCCTACGCGCTGAAGAACAAGGAGTCCGTCGAGGTGCCCGCGGGTTCCACGACCACGATCGACCTGACCACCGGGGTCGGCGGCCAGCCCGGCGCCCTGGTCCTGACCTCGGACGAGCCCATCGTCGCCGGGATGAGGATGACGGGGACGGGCGACATGCGGGACGCGGCCTTCACGGCGGGGGCGGTGCCGATCGACCTCGGCAGCGTGGTGGCGGACGGCGGCCCCGGCAAGAAGTCCGCGAAGGGGAGCGGCAAACGGGAGTCCCGCCTGGTGCTCTCCGCGCCGTTCACCGCCGCCACGGTGCGGATCCAGCTGCTGCCCCAGCGCGGCACCCCGGCCGAGCCCGTCGAGGTGAAGCTGCCCGCGGCCCGCAGCAAGGAGATCAAGCTCACTCCGCCGGCCGGCGCGGGTTCCGGCTTCGCCATCCACATCGTGCCGGTCGCCGGATCGGGTCCCGTGTACGGCGCGCGCGTGCTGAGCGAGGACACCCCTCAGGGTGTGCTGCTCACCACGCAGCCGCTGGCGCCGGCCAGAACATGGGCGATCGTGCCGGCCACCGTCGACTCGCCCGGCGCCGTCCTGCCCTAGCGCGGGGCGGCCGCCCCCGGGGCCTCAGTGCCGGTCGTCGTAGCCGGGGTCGATCGTCTCCGGGGTGAGCCCGAGCAGGCTGGCCACCTGTTCCACGACGACGTCGCTCACCATCGCGCCGAGCTGGTCGCGGTCGCGCGCCCTGGCCTCGAGAGGGCGGCGGTAGACGACCACGACCGCGGGCTCCGAGCCCGCCGCCGTCTGCGCCCTGCCGAAGGGGATCGGATCGGGGTCGAGCCGCGCCGGGCCGTCGATCAGCTCGCTCGGCGGCGGCACCTCCTCGACCGCGAACTCCATCGTCGCGAGTTGCCGTCCCCATCGGGGCTTGAGCCGGTCGACCGCGTCGAGGACCAGGTCGTCGAAGCGTTCGCCGCGCGACTTCGCGATCGGGACGTGCGAGGGCGCCAGTGGACCGCGCATCCCGCGACCATGCCGGTCGCGCCGCCGCACCCGCCGCCGGGGATCTCCGCTTCGCTCGCTCACGCGGCCAGCTTAAAGGAGCGGGCGCACGTCGTACGGGGGGCAGGCGGTGTCCGGATTGTGGCGACACGCGCGTTCAGAGCGGCGGGGTGGTGGCAATGTGAACGCGGACCGGATACGGTCCCTCCGTGAGCCCCGTCCGCAGCTGTTCCCGTACCGCCTGCAGGCAGCCTGCCGTCTTCACACTCACGTATGTCTACGCCGACTCGACCGCGGTTCTCGGCCCTCTCGCGACGTACGTCGAGCCGCACTGCTACGACCTGTGCGCCGAGCACGCGGAACGGCTCACCGCCCCCCGTGGGTGGGAGGTCGTGCGACTCCCGTCAGAAGCGGGTTCCCCGAGCGGGGACGATCTTGAGGCGCTCGCCAACGCGGTCCGCGAGGCCGCGCGTCCCGCGCCCGCCGCGGGCGAACCCATCGGCCAGGCCGTCGAGGTCGGCCGGCGCGGCCATCTCCGGGTGCTCAAGTCCGCGCAGCCCAACCGCGACCGGTGACGTCACCCCGGGCCGGGGTGCGGGCGGCAGTGGATCACACGCGCCGTGGCGGTGGCGCCTTGTAGGCTCGGGCCCGGCATACCAAACGATCGGGGAGCTGCGGTGGGCGACCTCACCAGGATCTTCAAGGCGTACGACGTCCGCGGCGTCGTGCCGCAGGAGCTCGACGAGCGGACCGCGGAGGCGGTCGGGGCGGCCTTCGCCGAGGTGACGGGGGCGCGTTCGCTGGTGATCGCGCACGACATGCGCGCGTCGTCGGGTCCGCTGGCCGCCGCATTCGCGCGTGGCGCGACCTCGCGCGGGGCCGACGTGGTGAACGCGGGCCTCGGCTCGACCGACCTGCTCTACTACGCCAGCGGCAGCCTCGGCCTGCCCGGCGTGATGTTCACCGCCAGCCACAACCCCGCCGAATACAACGGCATGAAGATGTGCCGCGCGGGCGCGGTGCCCATCGGCGGTGAGACCGGCCTCATCGAGATCCGCGACCGCGCCGCCGAACTGCTCGACTCGGGCCTCGGTGGTACGCCGGGCCGGGGGAGCGTCACCGAGCGGGACCTGCTGGCCGGATACGCCGGCCATCTCAAGACGCTCGTCGACCTCTCCGGCATCCGGCCGCTCAAGGTGGTCGTCGACGCGGGCAACGGCATGGGCGGCTACACGGTCCCCGAGGTGTTCGACGGCCTGCCCGTCGACCTGACACCCCTCTACTTCGAGCTCGACGGGAGCTTCCCCAACCACGAGGCCAACCCGATCGAGCCGGCGAACCTGGTCGACCTGCAGAAGGCCGTCATCGAGCGGGGCGCCGACATCGGCATCGCGTTCGACGGCGACGCCGACCGGTGCTGGGTGATCGACGAGCGGGGTGAGTCCGTCTCCCCGTCCACGATCACCGCACTCGTCGCCGTACGCGAGCTGGCCAGGCATCCGGGCGCCACGATCATCCACAACCTGATCACCTCCAGGGGCGTTCCGGAGATCGTGCGCGAGCACGGGGGCGTCCCGGTCCGCACCCGCGTCGGGCACTCGTTCATCAAGGCGGAGATGGCCCGCACGGGCGCGGTCTTCGGCGGCGAGCACTCCGCGCACTACTACTTCCGCGACTTCTGGTACGCCGATTCGGGCATGCTGGCGGCGCTGCACGTGCTCGCCGCTCTCGGCGGTCAGGACCGGCCGCTGTCCCAGGTCCTGGAGCGGTACGCCCGGTACGCCGCGTCCGGCGAGATCAACAGCACGGTCGCGGATCAGGCGGCCGCTCTGGAGACGGTGCGCGGGGCTTTCACGGGTCGCGAGGGTGTTACCTTCGACGAGTTGGACGGCCTCACAGTGAGCGGCCGGGACTGGTGGTTCAATCTGCGCCCGTCCAACACCGAGCCGCTGCTGCGACTGAACGCCGAGGCGGCCGACGAGCGGAAGATGGCGGCCGTGCGGGACGAGGCCCTCGCCGCCCTAAGGAGCTGACACGGATTTGAAGATCGACGACTGGCTGCTGGACGTCCTCGCCTGCCCGGCGTGCAAGTCCCCGCTGCGCGCGTCCACGGACGCCGACGAGCTGGCGTGCACCTCCGAGTCCTGCGGGCTGGTTTATCCGGTCCGGGATGACATCCCCGTCCTGCTCGTGGACGAGGCGCGCAAGGCGTGAGCGAGCGTAGCGAGCGAACCGTCGGGCGCGGCGCCCGTGGCGAACGCGACTCCGAGCCGTCAGGCGAGGAGAAGGCATGAGCCGCTCCGGAGGGGCACCCGTCCTGCGGTTCGACCCGAGCAGGCTCGACGACCAGACGCGGCTGTCCGACGGCGACCCGTCGGGCATGTTGCGGACTGTGGCTTCCTCCGCCGCCCAGGTTCGCACCGCGTACCGCGCCGCCGTGGAGGCGGGCGCGGCGAGAGTGGCCGAGCAGGGCCGGCCGCGGGCCGTGGTCGTGGCGGGCGTGGGCGCCGCCGGGATCGCGGGCGAGGTGCTCGACGCGGTCTGCGGGCCGGGCACGCCCGTGCCCGTCGTGACGGTGCGCGGCTACCGGCTTCCCGGCTGGGTCGGCGCGGCCGACCTGGTCATGGTGGTGTCCTTCACCGGGCGCGGCGACGAGGCCCTGTCCGTGGGCGCGGAGGCGGCGCGCCGCGGATGCACGCTCCTCGCGGTGGGCGCGCCGGACACGCCGCTCAGCGAGCTCGCGGCCCGGGCCGGAGCGCCCTTCGTGCCGATCTCGACCGTGGCGGGCCAGCCGCGGGCGACCATGTGGGGCCTGGCGGTTCCGCTGCTCGTCGCCGCGGCCGCGCTCGGCCTGAGCGACGTGGGCGAACCGGTCTTCGAGGCCGCGGCGGCGCGCCTGGAGGACATCGCGCACCGGTGCCGGCCGACGAGCGACTCGTTCATCAATCCCGGCAAGACACTGGCCACGGAGCTCGCCGACGGCATCCCGATGATCTGGGGATCCTCGCCGATCGCGGCCGTGGCGGCGCACCGGATGGCGGAGCAGCTCGCCGAGCACGCCGGGTATCCCGCCCTCTGGGGAGAGCTCCCGGAGGCCGCGCACAACCAGGCGGGCGTCTTCGACGGCCCCCTGGCCACCCGGGACATCTTCCAGGACTTCGGGGACGACGAGTCCTCCGGCCCGCAGGCGCGGATGCGGTTGTTCGTGCTGCGCGACACCGACGAGCATCCGCGGGTGGCCGAGCGCCGCCAGGCGTCCATACGGCTCGCCCAGGACCGCGGCGTCCCGGCTTCGGAGATCGCGGCCGAGGGGGACCATCCGTTCGAGCGGCTGGCCACGCTGATCTGCCTGGGGGATTTCGCCGGCGTCTACCTGGCCCTGGGCCACGGTCTCGATCCCGCGCCGATGTCGGCCATCACCGAACTTCGGGCCAGGATTTCCCAATAGGATCCCTCTGGTCGATTTATGAGGAGTGATCTGTGAGCGCGGGTGGCGGTACCAAGGCGATCATCGCGGCGTTGAGCGCCAACCTCGCGATCGCCGTCGCGAAGTTCGTGGCGTTCCTGTTCACGGGGTCCTCCTCCATGCTGGCGGAGTCCGTCCACTCGGTGGCCGACTCGGGCAATCAGGCGTTGCTCCTGGTCGGTGGCAAGCGGGCGGAGCGGAAGCGGACGCGGGCCCATCCGTTCGGGTTCGGGCGCGAGCGCTACTTCTACGCCTTCGTGGTCGCGGTCGTACTGTTCACGATCGGAGCCCTGTTCTCCCTCTACGAGGGCTGGCACAAGATCTCCGATCCCAAGGCGGTGGAGTCGCCCCAGTGGGCCTTCGCCGTGCTGATCTTCGCGATCGTCGCCGAGGGTTTCTCGTTCCGTACGGCCATCAAGGAGTCGCGGCCCCTCAAGGGCGAGCACTCGTGGTTCTCGTTCATCCGGAGGGCGAAGGCGCCCGAGCTGCCCGTCGTCCTCCTGGAGGACCTGGGCGCCCTGCTCGGTCTGGTCTTCGCGCTGTTCGGCGTGGCCATGGCCGTGGTCACCGGCGACGGCGTCTGGGACGGCGTCGGCACGATGATGATCGGCGTGCTGCTGGCCGCCATCGCGGTCGTCCTGGCGCTGGAGACCAAGTCGCTGCTGATCGGCGAGAGCGCGGCCCCCGAGATCGAGGAGCGGATCTGCTCGGCGCTGGAGGGCGCTCCGGAGGTCACCAAGGTCATCCACATGCGGACGCTGCACCTTGGCCCCGAGGAGCTTCTGGTCGCGGCGAAGATCGCGGTTGAGCACGACGACACGGCGGCGCAGGTCGCCCAGGGCATCGACGACGCCGAGCGGCGCATCCGCGAGGCCGTGCCGATGGCCCGGGTCATCTACCTGGAGCCCGACCTCTACCGCTCCAACAACGCTCCGGTGAGCTGAGGCCCCCGTTCCCCGCCGCGTCGCCGGCCTGGACCAGCCCCGTCTCGTACGCGTACACGACCGCCTGGGTGCGATCCCTGAGGCCCAGCTTGGCCAGCAGCCGGGCCACATGCGTCTTCACGGTGTGCTCGGTCACGACCAGCCTCGTCGCGATCTCGGCGTTCGACAGGCCGCGGGCGATCAGCAGCAGCACCTCGGACTCGCGCGGTGTGAGTGGCACGGCGTCCGCGACGGATGCCGTGCGGCGCTGTCGCGCGAACTCGGCGATCAGTCGCCGGGTCACCTTGGGCGCGAGCAGCGCCTCTCCCCGGGCGACGATCCGGACCGCCTCCACCAGAGCCGCGGCCGTGACGTCCTTGAGCAGGAACCCGCTGGCCCCTGCCGCGAGCGCGTCGTAGACGTAGTCGTCCAGATCGAACGTCGTGATCATGATGGCTCGGGTGGGAAGGTCCGCGGCGATGCGGCGGACCGCCTCGATGCCGTCCATCTCGGGCATCCGGATGTCCATCAGCGCGACGTCCGGCCGGACCTCGCGGGCGAGCCGTACCGCCTCGGCCCCGTCGGAGGCGGTCCCGGCGACGCTGAGGTCCGGCTGGGCGTCGAGCATCGCGGCGAAGCCGCGCCGTACCACGGGCTGGTCGTCGGCGACGATGACGGTGGTCATGCCGCTGGTGATTCCACTGGTGGCTCCGGAGGTCATTCCGTCGGCAGTCCCGCCCGGACGAGGAAGCCGCCGTTGGGCCCCGGCTCCGCGCTGAACCAGCCGCCGAGGGCGAGGGCGCGTTCCCGCATACCGATCAGCCCGTGCCCGCCCACGTCGGCTTGCGCCGGATCGTTCGGCGCCCCCGCCTGTGCCGGGCCGGGGCCGTTGTCGGCCACCCTGATGATCAGCAGGTTCGGCCGGTAGGCCAGCTCGATCGAGACCCGGGCGCCGGGCGCGTGCGCGCGGGCGTTGGCCAGGGCCTCCTGGACGATCCGGTAGGCCGAGACGTCCACGGCCTGTGGCAGCGGCCGTTCCTCGCCGACGATGTCGAGGTCCACCTCGCCGCCGTGCCGCGTGGTGAGGTCGCGCACTCGCCGCAGCCCCGGTTGTGGAGCGAGTGCGGTCTCCGCCCCGCCGTCGGCCCGCAGCACGCCGAGCAGCCTGCGCATCTCGCTCAGCGACTCACGAGCGGCCGTGGCGATCTCGGCGAACTCGGCCTTCGCCGGGTCGGTGAGGTCCTTGAGCGTGTACGGCGCGGCCTCGGCCCGCACCGCGATCAGCGAGATCGAGTGGGCGACGACGTCGTGCATCTCGCGGGCGATCCTGGCCCGCTCGCCCATCGCGGCCTGCTCGCGCAGTGCCTCCATGTTGTCGGCTTGGGCCTGCCGTACCTCGGTCCGGCTGCGCCGTACGTCGGCGAGGAACGCGACGGCGGCCAGCGCGGCCGCTCCGGTCAGCGCGAAATCCATCCTGTACGGATACAGGTACCAGGTGCCCATGATGACGGCGGCGATCGCGGCTCCTCCGATGAGCCAGGAGGTCTTCCGGCTCACCGTGCGGAAGACCGTGTAGGCGGACAGCAACCCTGAGGCGTAGATGGCCGCGGTCAAGCCGAAGATGTTGCCGCGTCCCAGGTAGAGCGAGACGAGAGCACCGAGGGCGGTCAAGGCCACCGCCGCGAAGGGGATGCGACGGCGCAGGACGTGCGGCAGGGTGGCGAGTCCGGCCGCGAGCGTTCCGACGAGGCCGAGGTAGCCGAGGAACGCTCCGAGCTGGTCCAGCGCGAGGAGGAAGAGCCCGATGCCGATGCCGATGTCGAGGAGGGGGGACTCGATGATTCTCCGGAGATCGAGGCTCGCCACCTCCCGCTCGATCTTGTCGAGCTTCGCGGTGAGGTCCATGGGTGAATTGTGGCGTCTGGCCTGATTCCAGGTCGTCACTCTTCCGAGTGAACCCGCCCGGACCTTCCGCTCCGCGATCCCGCGGCTCAGCGGTTCCTGAGCAGGCGCAGGGCCTTCTCCTTCTCGAAGTCCAGCGCCCGGCGCGGGGCCTGGATGCGGCCGATCCGCACGCCCAACTCGCGTACGGCCTGCGCCACGGAGGGGTCGGACAACGCGCGGAGGGCGAAGGCCAGTTCCGCCGGCGAGACGTCGAACCGGCGCTCCAACTCCATGGCCTGGCCGACGGCGGCCAGCTCCTCGGGGCCGAACCTGCGGTGCGCGCCCCTGTCCCGAACGGGCGGCAGCAGGCCCAGCGCCTCCCTGTACCGCAGCATGCGAGGCGACATGCCCAGCTGCCTGGCCGCCTCTGTGATCCGCATCGAGGTCTCTCCGCTCCGTACCTGGTCCTCCCGGTAACGGTAGACACATCGGCACTCGTTTGGCAGCCCCGAAAGTCGGATCCTTACATTCTTGTGTCAAGTTAACGCGTCCCGGCGTGCGCCGTGCCGTACGGGACGCCTAAACTCGCAGGCGACCGATACCGGAGGGACACACGACATGGACTTCAAGGTCGCCGACCTTTCACTTGCGGAGTTCGGCCGCAAGGAGATCCGCCTCGCCGAGCACGAGATGCCGGGCCTGATGGCGACCCGCAGGGAGTACGCCGCCGCGCAGCCGCTCAAGGGCGCGAAGATCATGGGCTCGCTGCACATGACGATCCAGACGGCCGTGCTCATCGAGACCCTGGTCGCGCTCGGCGCCGACGTGCGCTGGGTGAGCTGCAACATCTTCTCCACGCAGGACCACGCCGCCGCCGCGGTCGTCGTCGGCCCGAACGGTACGACCGACGCCCCGGCCGGCGTACCGGTCTTCGCTTGGAAGGGCGAGACCCTGGAGGAGTACTGGTGGTGCACCGAGCAGGCGCTCGCGTGGCCTGACGGCACCGGCCCGAACATGATCCTCGACGACGGCGGCGACGCCACGCTCCTGGTCCACAAGGGCGCCGAGTTCGAGAAGGCGGGCGCCGTGCCGGCCGCGGGCGAGGACGACCCCGAGGAGTGGGGCATCATCCTCGACACGCTCCGCCGCACGGTCGGAGACGACAAGCGCTGGACCCGGATCGCCGAGGAGATCAAGGGCGTCACCGAGGAGACCACCACCGGCGTGCACCGCCTGTACGAGATGCACAAGTCCGGCCAGCTCCTCTTCCCGGCGATCAACGTCAACGACTCGGTGACCAAGTCGAAGTTCGACAACAAGTACGGCTGCCGCCACTCGGTCATCGACGGCCTCAACCGCGCCACCGACGTGCTGATCGGCGGCAAGGTGGCCGTGGTCTGCGGCTACGGCGACGTGGGCAAGGGCTGCGCCGACGCGCTGCGCGGTCAGGGCGCCCGCGTGATCGTCACCGAGATCGACCCGATCTGCGCGCTGCAGGCGGCCATGGACGGCTTCCAGGTGACCACGCTGGAGGAGGTCGTCGGCATCGCGGACATCTTCGTCACGACGACCGGCAACTTCGGCATCATCACCGCCGACCACATGTCGCGGATGAAGCACCAGGCGATCGTGTCCAACATCGGCCACTTCGACAACGAGATCGACATGGCCGGTCTGGGCCGCATCCCCGGCATCGTCAAGAACAACATCAAGCCGCAGGTCGACGAGTGGGTCTTCCCGGACGGCCGCTCGATCATCGTGCTCGCCGAGGGCCGCCTGATGAACCTGGGCTGCGCGACGGGCCACCCGTCCTTCGTGATGTCGAACTCGTTCACCAACCAGGTGATCGCGCAGATCGAGCTGTTCACCAAGACCGAGCAGTACCCCGTCGGCGTCTACGTGCTGCCCAAGCACCTGGACGAGAAGGTGGCCCGGCTCCACCTCGACGCTCTCGGCGTCAAGCTGACCACGCTGACGAAGAAGCAGGCGGAGTACATCGGCGTCGACGTCGAGGGTCCGTACAAGCCGGACCACTACCGCTACTGAGCGGCACACCGGGCGCAACCGGCCACGAGCGGGAACGATGACGGCGCGAGATCTGACGGATCTGACCGAGGCGGGCGAGCGGCGGATCGGGTGGGCACGACGGTCGATGCCGGTGCTCACCGCGATCGCCGCCCGCTTCGCCGACGAGAGGCCGCTGGACGGCCTGCGCGTCGCCGCGTGCCTGCACGTGACGGCGGAGACGGCCGTCCTGATGGGCGCGCTCAGGGCGGGCGGCGCGGAGATCGCGCTGGCCGCCTCGAACCCGCTGTCCACTCAGGACGACGTCGCCGCCGCGCTCGGCGCGTACGGCATCGCGGTGCACGCCCGTGCCGGTGTGGACATGGAGACCTACTACCGGCACATCCATCAGGCGCTGGACATCTCCCCGGCCATCGTGCTCGACGACGGATGCGACCTGGTCAACATCCTGCACACCGAGCGTCCCGATCTCACTGTGGCGGGCGGGTGCGAGGAGACCACGACCGGGATCATCCGGCTGCGCCAGATGGCCGCGGAGGGCGCGCTGAGGTTCCCGGTGGTCGCGGTCAACGACACCCGCACCAAGCGGATGTTCGACAACAGGTACGGCACCGGCCAGTCCACCCTCGACGGCATCATGCGCGCCACGAACGCGCTGCTCGCCGGGCGTACCGTCGTGGTCGCCGGGTTCGGCTTCTGCGGCCGCGGTGTGGCGGAACGCGCCAAGGGGCTCGGCGCGCGGGTGATCGTGACCGAGATCGACCCGGTGAAGGCCCTCGACGCCGCGCTCCAGGGCTACGAGGTGCTGCCGATGGGGCAGGCCGCGCGGGTGGGCGACGTGTTCGTCACCGTCACGGGCAACCGCGACGTCATCCGGGGCGAGCACCTGGCCGCGATGAAGGACGGCGTCATCCTGGCCAACGCGGGGCACTTCGATGTCGAGATCGACGTCCGCGCCCTGGAAGGTCTGGCGGAGTCGGTGAATTTCGGGGTTCGCCCCAACGTGGATGAGTACGTCCTGGCGGACGGGAGGCGGCTCCTCCTCCTCGCCGAGGGCCGTCTCGTCAACCTGACCGCGGCTGAGGGGCACCCGGCGGCCGTCATGGACATGTCCTTCTCCGCGCAGGCGCTGGCCGTCGCCTGGCTCGCCACCGAGGCCGTACGGCTGCCGCCCGGCGTGTACGACGTCCCGGCGGACATCGACGCCGAGGTGGCCAGGCTCAAGCTCGCCGCGACGGGGATCGCGATAGACGAGCTCACCGCGGACCAGGAGGACTACCTGCACTCCTGGCGCTCCGGGTCCTGAGCGGAGTCAGGTGGAGCCCGGCCGGGCGAAGTCGGGTGGAGACGGCCGGCTGACTCTGTCCCTCTGCGCCGGCCGTCTCCACCCTGCCCCCTTGCAGGCATGCCCCATAGCCTGCAGATCGTCTCTTGTGCCCCGCTTTGGGGTGTCTACACCTCAGCTTGGGGGGACAAATCCTCCCGGGGTCGGCCCGGCGGGGTTCGACGGAGGCTGCGGTTCCCACCCCGACGGTTCCCGCCCCGACGGTTCCCACCTCGACGCAACCGGTGGCTCCGGCTGTGGTGCGGGCGGAGCGCCCCCGTACGGCGCGCCCGGGTACGGAGGGCCACCGTAAGGCGTGGCGGCGGCTCTCACCTGTGCGAGCCGTACCTCCTCGCGGCGGCGCCGCTCCGCCAGGACGGCGGCGAGGTAGGTGTGCGGCGGCAGTCCCGGAGGCGGCGGGGGAGCCACGCGGGCGGCCACCTGGCTCGCGATCCTGACGCCCATCTGGTGCCGCGCGTCGGGGGAGAGCTGGTGCCAGCGCGTCAGGTACTGCCTGGCGGTGTCGGCCAGATCGACCGACAGCTGCGACAACTCCAGGGAGCTCGCCCACGGCGCGAGCTGCGGCGGCATCTCGGGCGGCGGCTCCTGGCGCGGCCCCCGCTCGCCGATGACGATCGTGCCCGCGAAGACGTCCCCGAGCCGCTTGCCCCGCTGGTTCACCAGCGACGTGATGAGCGCGGGCGCGCCGAAGAACATCCAGAACTCCAGGAAGCCCGCGAGACCGCGGAACAACGCCTGGCGGAACCGCTCGGGCCCGCCGTCGTCGCTGACCACGCGCAGGCCCATGGCCAGCTTGCCGAGGCTGCGCCCCCGACCGGCCGTCTCGAACACGACGGGGTAGCCCACGATCACGAGCACGGTGAGCAGGATCATCAACCCCGCAGTCATGGCCGTGTCCGTGACGAACGACGCGGTCCCCAGCAGGATGTACATCACGATGAGGATGATCCACTGGATGATCCAGTCGATGAGATACGCGACGCCCCGGCTGGGGAGCTGCGCGATCCGCACCTCGACGACGACGGCCTCGCCGGTCACAACATCGGCCACATATCGCACCCTACTGGGGTATTACCGCTCGATAGAGTTCGGTCCGTGGACATCGATGCGTTCGTCGCCGCCCACCGGCCGACGTGGGACCGGTTGGACGACCTGGTGCGGCGGCGCCATCGACTCGACGGCGCCGAGGTGGACGAGCTCGTCGAGCTCTACCAGCGGGCCGCGACCCACCTGTCCGTCGTCCGCTCCGCCTCGACCGACGCGGTCCTGGTCGGCCGCCTCTCCTCGCTGGTCGCGCGCGCCCGCTCCGCCGTCACGGGGGCGCACACACCCGCCTGGCGGGAGGTCGTCCGGTTCTTCACCGTGTCCTTCCCCGTCGTGGCCTACGGCGCCCGCCGCTGGTGGCTCGGCGCCACCCTCGCCTCCCTCGCGGTCGCGTACGTGATGGGGGTGTGGGTCGCGGGCGATCCGGCCGTGCAGGCCGTCGTCGGCACCCCGGAGGAGATCAAGCAGCTGGTCGAGCACGACTTCGCCGACTACTACTCGGAGAACCCGGCCGCCTCGTTCGCCGGCCAGGTGTGGATCAACAACGCCTGGGTGTCGGCGCAGGTCATCATCTCGGCCATCGTCCTCGGGCTGCCGATCCCGTACATCCTGTGGCAGAACGCGGCCAACGTGGGCGTCATCGGCGGGCTGATGACGGCGCACGGCAAGGCCGACGTCTTCTGGGGACTGATCCTCCCGCACGGCCTCCTGGAGCTCACCGCGGTGTTCCTCGCCGCCGGTGTCGGTCTGCGGCTCGGCTGGACGGTCATCGACCCCGGGCCGCGACGGCGCGGCGAGGCCCTCGCCGAGCAGGGACGCGCGGTGATGAGCGTCGCGCTCGGCCTCGTCGTCGTGCTGTTGCTCTCCGGCCTGATCGAGGCGGGCGTCACGCCGTCCGGCCTGCCGACCTGGGCCCGGATCGGCATCGGCGCGGCGGCCGAGGTCCTCTTCCTGGTCTACGTGGCGGTGTTCGGCCGCCGGGCGGCCCGCGCGGGCGAGACCGGCGACATCGAACAGGCCCCCGACCTCGCTCCTACCGTCTGATGGTTCGGTGCCTGGTGGCCGCCGAGCACCATCAATCGCCACGGTGCCCCACTAGACACAGCTACAAGCGTCCGGCCGCCTTCAGCGCCAGATAGGCGTCGGCGAGCGCGGGGGCGATGTCCTCCGGGAGGGCGTCGACCACCTCGACCCCCTGGCCGCGCAGGCGGGCGGTGATCCTGCGCCGCTCGCCCCGAAGCCGCTCGGCCGCGGCGGCGTCGTAGACCTGCTCCGCCGTACCCCGCCCGGACGCCATGGCGGCGACCCGCGGATCGGCGACGGCGGCGACCAGCACCGTGTGGCGGGACGACAGCCGGGGCAGCACCGGCAGCAGCCCCTCCTCCATCGCGGCCGCGTTGACGTCGGTCAACAGCACCACCAGGCAGCGGCGCTTGGCCCTGGCCAGGACGGCGGCGACCATGCCCGGCGAATCGGCCTCCACCAGCTCCGCCTCGATCGGCGCCATCGCGTTGACCAGCGACGACAGCAGGTCCGTACGGGACGCCCCGGACAGCCAGGCGCGCACCGTCCGGTCGTAGGCCAGGAAGTCCACCCGGTCACCCGCCCGCGACGCGAGGGCGGCGAGCAGCAGCGCGGCGTCCATCGACCAGTCGAGCCTGGGCCACCCGGACGCCTGGCCGGGCAGCGGAGCCACACCAGGGGCGACACCCGAAGCCGCACCCGGCGCCACGCCGACGCGGCCCGCGGACGTGCGGCCCGTGTCGAGGACGATCAGCACCCGCCGGTCGCGCTCGGGGCGCCACGTGCGCACCACGACGTCGCTGCGCCGGGCGCTGGCCCGCCAGTCGATGGACCTGACGTCGTCACCGACCACGTATTCGCGGAGCGAGTCGAACTCGGTGCCCTGGCCCCGTACGAGCGCCGGGTGACGGCCGTCCAACTCCCGGAGCCGCGCCAGCTTGCCCGGCAGATGCTTGCGGCTGAGGAAGGGCGGCAGCACCCGCACCGACCACGGGACCACGTGCGACCCCTGGCGCGCGGCCAGTCCGAGCGGGCCGAGCGACCGCACGGTCACCGTCACCGCCTCGCGGTCGCCCCGCCTCGTCGGGGTCAGGGTGGTGACCAGGCGGCGCCGCTGCCCGGAGGGGACGTCCACGCGGAGGTGGCGCGGCGCGGACCCCGCCGATGGCGGCCAGGCGTCGCGCACCACCCCCCTGACCCGGCGGCGGCCCGGATTCTCCACGACCAGTCCCACGGTGACCGACTCGCCGAGCCGCACCAGTCGCTCGCCGTCCCGGTGGAAGCGCAGCCCGCGCACTCCGCCCGCGAAGAGCAGGTCGATCACGACGAGTGCGGCGAGGAGCAGCGCGACACCCAGGACGGCCATGGGCGGGTCGGGGGCGGCGAGCACCACGAGGGCGCCGAGAGCCGCGAGCAGTCCCGCTCGTCCCGTCAGCGCCACCGCGTCGTCTCCGCGTTCATCGCATCCCACATATCGGTTGCCCCGGGCCGGATCAACGGGGGACGGGGACGCCGGCGAGGATGCCGTCCAGGATGCCGTCCGGCGTCGCACCCTCCAGTTCGGCCTCGGGACGGAGCTGGACGCGATGCCGCAGGGCGGGCCGGGCGAGCGCCTTCACGTCGTCCGGGGTCACGTAGGCCCGGCCGGACAGCCAGCCCCACGCCCGCGCGGCCGCGAGCAGCGCCGTCGCGCCGCGCGGCGACACCCCGAGCTGCAGCGAGGGCGACTGCCGGGTGGCGCGGGCCAGGTCGACGACGTAGCCGAGCACCTCCGGCGCCACGTGGACCTGCTTCACGGCCTCACGGCCCGCCTCCAGGTCGGCGGCGGACGCCACGGCCGCGATCGAGGACAGGTCACGGGGGTCGAAGCCGAGCGCGTGCCGTTCCAGCACGGCGATCTCCTGCTCGCGCGGCGGCAGCGGCACGGTCAGCTTGAGCAGGAACCGGTCCAGCTGGGCCTCGGGAAGCTGGTAGGTGCCCTCGTACTCGATCGGGTTCTGCGTCGCCACGACGATGAACGGGTCGGGCAGCTTGCGCGCGGCGCCGTCGACGCTGACCTGGCGTTCCTCCATCGCCTCCAGCAGGGCGGCCTGGGTCTTCGGAGGCGTCCGGTTGATCTCGTCGGCGAGCAGCAGGTTGGTGAACACCGGCCCCTCGCGGAACTCGAACTCGGCCGTCCTGGCGTCGTAGACGAGCGAGCCGGTCACGTCGCCCGGCATCAGGTCGGGGGTGAACTGCACCCGCTTGAAGTCGAGCGACAACGTCGCGGCCAGCGTACGGACCAGCAGGGTCTTGGCCACCCCGGGGACGCCTTCGAGCAGCACGTGCCCCCGGCACAGCAGTGCGATCACCAGCCCGGTGACGACCGAGTCCTGTCCCACCACCGCCTTGGCGACCTCGGCGCGCAACGTGGCGAGCGCCTCGCGGGCCGCGTCCGCCCCCGGGGACCCGGGTGAAGATGTGGTCAAGAGTCTCGTACCTGCCTTTCCAGTGTGTCGAGGTATCCGGCCAGGGCCACCAGCCCGCCGTCGTCCGCGGGCACGGCGCCGTACAGCGTGGCCCGCACCTCCCGCGCGTCCAGCCCGGTCCGTGCGGCCGTCGCGGCGACGACCTCGTCGGGCGCGGCCGTCGGTGGCAGCCCCAGGCGCGGAGCCAGCCGGTCGATCGCGGCGGCGCGCAGCGCCAGCGCGGCGCGGTCTCTGGCCCGTCGTGCCCGGTAGAGCCGGCCGCGTCCCTCCACGGTCTCGGCCGCCCGGACGACGACCGGCAGCCGTTCGGCGACGACCGGTCCGAGGCGGCGTCCCCGCCAGAGGGCCACCACGCCCACCGCGACGGCGAGCTGCACGACCGCCCAGCCGACGCCGGACGGGATGAGCTCGCCCAAGCTCTTGCCCTCGGGCCCGGCCAGGGCGGGATCCCACTGCTCGGGGGCGACCAGCCAGATCAGCCGGGGCTTGGCCCCGGCCAGGTTCATCGCGAGCGCGGCGTTGCCGTCCTCCGCGAGGCGCAGGTTCGTCATGAACGCGCCGTCGCCGACCACGGTGACCGTCCGTCCGCCGGTCGTGTACCGCACGAGCGTCGGGTGCCCGGCGGCCGGATAGCAGCCGGCTCCACCGGTGGGGGCGGTGAAGGAGACGCCGCCCAGGTGGGCGCTGCCCGCCCCGGTCGCCGCCCGGAGGTCGCAGCGCGGCTCCCGGGACCTGCTCCGCACACGCTCCTTGACGAGGAGTCCTCCGGCCAGGACGTCGAGGTGCGGTACCGCGCCGACGAGCAGCCTGTCCTGCCCCGATCCGGCGATCCTGCGCGCGTCGTTCTCGCTGAGGAAGTCGGTGTCGCCGATGAGGAGCTGGCTGTCGGGGCCCGCGGCGTTGATGAGGGCGGAGACGCTGTCGACGCGTTCGACGGACACGCCCCGGCCGCCGAGCAGCTGCGCGAGTGCCTTGGCGCCCACGTCCGAGGAATCGCCGGGGTCGAGCGGGCGGCCTTCCGTTCCCGGCGACGACAGCAGCACGGGGACGAGCGCGGTGACCAGCACCAGCAGCCCGACCAGGAGGATGCCGCGGCCGCCCCGCCACATGCTCCGGGTCGTCGGGGACGTGGAGGCCGACGACGGCGCGGTCACCGTGCTCACGCGTCCGCCCGCAGGCACACGCGGGCCGCCGCGAGGCGCCGGTCCAGCTCGGCCAGGCTCGCGTAGCCCTCCGCGGTGCCCGGGGACTCGCCGTACGTGACGTCGTCGAAGAGGCGCGCGGCGGCGCCCAGCCCGGCGGCGTGGTCGGGCAGCGCCCGGCCGGCGTCCGCGGCCAGCTCGGCGGCGGTACGGCCGGGCATGGGACTGACGATGGCCCGCTCCTCCAGATCGCGGGCGATCGCCCGGAGCCGTTCCCTGATCGCCTCCGCCCAGCTTCCCGCGGTCGCCAGCCGTTCGGCCTCGGTGCGGTGCTCGGCGGCCGTGCGCTCCCGGCCGTCGAAGATCGCCTCATCCTCGGCGCGCCGGCCGCGGGACATCCGCCGCAGGGACCACACCAGCAGCGCCGCCAGGAGCACGATGATCGCCACGATGAGGAACAGCGCCCAGAGGCCGCTGCCCGGCCCTCCGGTCGTGGAGTCGAGCAGGTCACCGAGGAGCTGCGTGAGGTGCCGCCACAACCGGTCGACCAGCGGCTCCTGGTGGTACCTCGAGCGCAGCAGCTCCTCGGCGGCCTCGCGCCGGGCCTCCTCGCGGCCGATGTCGACGGGCGGGTCCAGCGCCGCCAGGGCCGCTGTCCATGGGAAGGCGGGCAGGGTCACGACCCTGGACCGAAGGGGTGTGTGCCGGACGTGCCCTGTGCGCCGCCGGTGTCGTGGGCGCCGTACGCCGACGCGCCCGAGCCGGCGGCCGCGGCGTTGGACGGATCCCACAGGTCGTCGACCGAGGCGTGCACCCAGCCCTGCGTCTGGTTCTGCGCCGCCGCCGACCGCAGCACCAGGTCGAACGCCTCCGCCCGCATCCGCCGGTCGGCGTACAGCAGGCCGTTCACGCCGGCCTGGAAGGGATAGGTGATCATCGAGCTCAGTGTGCCGCCGATGGTCGTGAGGATGGTGACGATCACAGCGGTCCCCGCCGACGACCCGGCCGCGACGCCGAGGATCGTCCCCGCGAACGAGAACGGGAAGGAGAGCACGGACCCGATGATCCCGACGAGCAGGCCGGTCAGCAGCAGGATGCCGAGGACCCGCCACGAGTCGCCCTTGACCAGCCGCCACGAACGGGACATGGCGTCCGTCGGGCCGCGTCCCTCCAGCACCACGGCCGGCGCCGCCAGCGCGAACCTGGTCGTGAAGAACAGCGCGTACGGGATGTAGATGACGATGAACAGCACCATGAGGCCGAAGAACGCGCCCAGGGCGCCCGTGGAGGAACCCGCTGTCCCGTCCAGGGCCCCCGAGGCGCCCAGCGCGACGACCAGACCGACGATGAGCAGCGCGGGCACGATGAGGATCAGGCTCTCCAGGACCACGAGGCCGAACAGGGCGGGAACCCGCCTCCTGGTCAGCCGCCAGGCCTCGCCGACGGTGATCCGCCCGCCGAACACCGCGCGGCCGAGCACCCGGGTCAGGACGCCGGTCAGGATCGTGGTCGCCACGAAGGTCAGCGCCAGCGAGATCAGCGTGCCCACGAGTTGCGCGGCCATCCCGCCCAGTGCGGAGGACGGATCCGCCATCTCGGGATCGGTGATGGCGTCGCCGAAGGACCGGATATAGATCGCCTGCCCCACGGAGACCGGCAGCGTGGTGATCGCCGCGACGATCGCCGACAGGCCGAGGGTGGCCTTCGGGTTCGAGCGGACCATCTTGATCGTGCCGTCGAGGATGTCGCCGAGCGCGAGCGGCCGCAGCGGGATGATGCCGGGGCGCGGGGCCTGCGGCGGCGGGCGGAACCCCTGCGGTCCTGGCCCGTACGGCTGTCCGTACGGCTGCCCATATGGCGGCCCGTACTGCTGCTGCCCGTACTGCTGGCCTCCGTACTGCTGGCCTCCGGGGTGCTGTCCTCCCGGGTGCTGCCCGTACGGCGGTGGCGGGGGAGGCG
>NZ_JADDIL010000074.1:0-48809 GCF_020826795.1 Microtetraspora sp. AC03309
GGGTGGGGCCGTTGGGGGCGGGGCTGGCCTTCCTGCCGTACGCCGTCGGGTTCGGCGGCACCAGCCTGCTCGCCCACCGGTTGCCGGGACGCCACCTGCCCGCCGTCGGCACCGCCGTCTTCGCCGCGGCCGTCGCCGTGCTCGCGGCGGGGGGCGGCTGGCTGGGGGCATGGTCGGCGCCGGTGCTGCTCGTCGCCTCGGCGGGGCACGCGGCGGGCTACACCCCGCTGGTCGCCAGGCTGGCCCGCCGTGTCGGCCCCGACGGCGCCTCGGCGTTGACGGCGCTGAACTCCACCGGTCCGATGCTCGCCCAGGCCGCCGCGATCGCCGTCTTCGGCGGCCTGTACCTGGTCGGGGGGCTGGTCTGGGCCGAGCTCGCGATCGTGGCGGCGCTGGCCGTCGGAGTCCGCTGCTGCCTGCCGTATCCGGACTAGGTTCGCCGTGCGCCGCGCCGCGTGACCGCCCACAGGACGAGGGCGAGCAGGCTGATCGCGCCGCCCAGGACGCATACGCCGTTCCACCCGGCGACCGCGTGGACGGTGGTCGAGGCGAGGGCGCCGGTGGCGCTGCCGATCGAGTAGAAGATCATGTAACCGCCGATCAGCCGGCTGCCCGCGTCCGGGCGCAGCGCGTAGATCAGGCTCTGGTTGGTGACGTGGACGGCCTGGACGGCCAGGTCGAGGACGACCGCGCCGATCGCCAGCGCCCACAGCGACTGCCGGGTGAACGCGAGGGGCAGCCAGGATGCGGCGAGCAGGACCAGCGCTGTGCCGGTGGTCCACTGGCCGAGGCCGCGATCGTACAGGCGCCCGGCCGGGGCCGCCGCCAGGGCCCCCGCCGCGCCCACGAGTCCGAAGGCGCCGATCTCGGTGTGGGAGAGCGACAGCGGGGCCGCGCTCAGCGGCAGCGCGAGGCAGCTCCACAGGGTGCTGAACGCGGCGAAGACGAGCATGGCGAGCAGGGCGCGGACGCGGAACACGGGTTCCCGGGCGAACAGGGCGATCGTCGAGCGCAGGAGCGGCCCGTAGCCCATGGACGCCCTGGGCCTGCCGTGGCGTGGCAGCAGGCGATACAGGGCCAGGGTGAGCGCGAGGGTGACTGCCGCGGAGGTGAGGTAGACCGATCGCCAGCCCGCGAGGTCCGCCAGCGCGCCGGAGACCGTGCGGGCGAGCAGGATGCCGATGACCACGCCGCTGGTCACCTGGCCGACGACACGCCCGCGGCGGTCGGGTCCGGTCAGGGACGCGGCGAAGGCGACCAGCGTCTGGGTCACGACCGCGAGGAACCCCATCGCGGCCATGGCGCCGAGCAGGATCGGCGCGGTGACGGCGGTGCCGACAGCGGCCAGCGCCGCCGCCAGCAGGAGCGACTGCGTGACGACGAGCCGCCGCCGGTCGACCAGGTCGCCCAGCGGTACGAGGAAGAACAGCCCCAGCCCGTAGCCGATCTGCGTGAGGGTGACGACGGCGCCGACGGTCGCGGGTCCTATCGCGAAGTCCCGGCCCAGGGTGACCAGGAGCGGTTGTGCGAAATAGACGTTGGCGACCGCCGTCCCGCAGGCGATGGCGAACAGCGGCGTGACGCGGCGGGACGGCGCGGGAGCGGGTGTCTCCTCGGGCACGTCCGTGGTCGTCGTCGTTCCCTCGCGGCGGGCCACCGCATCCCCCTTGCTCGATCGGTTGCATCTTGCTACCGGCCGACCCTAGGTGAGTTTGGTAGCATGTTGCAACCGAACTGGATGGGGGAGGGCGCGATGGTCAAGCGGACCCGCTTCAACGACAGTGACTGCCCGGTCGCGCGATCGATCGACGCGATCGGAGACTGGTGGTCATTGCTGATCGTGCGCGACGCGTTCGACGGCAGCCGCCGCTTCGGCGAGTTCCAGCGCGGCCTCGGCGTGGCCAAGAACATCCTCGCGGCGCGCCTGCGCACACTCGTCGACGGCGGCATCCTCGACGTCGTCCCGGCATCCGACGGCAGCGCCTACAACGAGTACGTCCTGACCCCCAAGGGCAGGGATCTCTTCAACGTCATCGTGGCGCTGCGGCAGTGGGGCGAGGCGCACTTCTTCGCCCACGACGAACCTCACTCCGAGATGGTCGACCGTCGGAACGGGCGTCCGCTTCGTGCTCTCGAGGTCCGATCCACCGACGGGCGACAGCTCAACCCCGGCGACACCGTCGTGAACAAGGTCGGCCACCCCCGGGACTCCGGCCGGGACTCCACCGGCCTAGGCAGCGCACCTGGCTAGTGCTCCGGGTGCAGCACCCGGCCGAGGAACTCGCGGGTACGGGCGTGCCGGGGAGCGGCGATCACCTGCTCCGGCGGCCCGTCCTCCACGATCGTGCCCCGGTCCATGAAGACCACCCGGTCGGCGACCTCCCTGGCGAAGCCCATCTCGTGCGTGACGACCAGCATGGTCATGCCGTCCCGCGCGAGTTCGCGCATGACGGAGAGGACGTCGCCGACGAGTTCCGGGTCGAGCGCGGACGTGGGCTCGTCGAACAGCATCAGCGACGGGTTCATGGCCAGGGCGCGGGCGATCGCCACACGCTGCTGCTGGCCTCCGGAGAGCTGGGCGGGGAAGCAGTCGGCCTTCTCGCCGAGTCCGACCTTCTCCAGGGTCTCCCCGGCGATCTTCCTCGCCTCCGCTCTGCCGCGCTTCAGCACCCGCTCCTGCGCGATCGTGACGTTGCGCAGCACCGTCAGATGCTGGAACAGGTTGAACTGCTGGAAGACCATGCCCAGTCGCCGGCGTACGGCGTCGATGTCCACGTCGGGATCGGTGAGCTCCGTGCCGTCCACGAACACCTGGCCGGACGTCGGCCGCTCCAGCAGGTTGACACACCGCAGCAGGGTCGACTTGCCCGACCCCGAAGGGCCGATCACGCAGACGACCTGCCCGGCCTCGACCGTGAAGTCGATGCCCTTGAGCACGTCGAGCCGCCCGAAGGACTTGTGCAGGTTCCTGATCTCGACAGTGCTCATCTGTCGTTCACCTCTTCCCTTCCTGCCGTGACTCCAGCCGTCGCGCGACGTACCCCAGCGGGATGGTGATCAGCAGGTACGTCAGCCCGGACACCAGGATCGGCGTCGGATTGGCGAAGGTCGACGCCTGGTCGTTGCCGAACTTGGCCAGCTCCACCTGGGCCGCCGTGAGCCCGAGGAACAGGACCAGCGACGAGTCCTTGAACAGCAGGACCAGCTGGTTCGTCAGGGGCGGGATGACGATGCGGACGGCCTGCGGAATGATGATCGACACCATGGACCGCATGTACGGCATGCCGAGCGAGCGGGCCGCCTCCATCTGCCCCCTCGGCACGGCCTGCAGGCCGGCCCGGAAGGTCTCGGCCATGTACGCCGCCGAGACGAGCCCGAGGCCGAGCGTGACCTGGCCGTACACGTCGCCCGGGATCCTGAGTCCCGGGAACGCCAGCGGCAGGCTCCCGATCATCAGGAAGATCACCAGAGCGGGGAGACCGCGGAAGATCTCGATGTACGTCGAGGCGATCCACCGGTACGGCGCGACCGAGGACTGCCGCATCAGCGCCAGCAGCATGCCGAGGGCGAACCCGACGACGTACCCGCAGGCGGTGTAGATCACCGTGTTCTTCAGGGCGACGGTGAACAACCGGGGCAGGCCGTCGGCCGCCACCTGACCGTTGAAGAACGACTGGTGGATCGACTTCCAGTCGGCGAGGGAGGCGAGCACGGCGACGACGGCGATCAGGAGGGCGTACTGGACGCCCCTGCTGACCCGCTGCCGCCTGCGGGGACTCCACCCCTGTCGCGTGCCCTGTCGCGGAGAGGGGGCGAGCCGCTGCGCCGTCACGACGCCGTCGCCGGGCTCGGCTCCGTGCCGAACCACTTCTTGTAGATGGTGTCGTACGTGCCGTCCGCCTTGGCGCCCTCGATCACCTCGTTGACGACCTTGGACAGCGCGGTGTTGCCCTTCTTCATGCCGATGCCGTACCGCTCACCGGTGTCCAGGACGGCGACGACCTCGTACTTCGCGCGCACGTCCGGCTTCTTCAGCCAGGTCGCCACGACGGGGAGGTCCTGCACGATCACGTCGGCCTGGCCGGTCTGCAGGCCGAGCAGTTCCTTGGGCGAGTCGGCGAACTCGATCGGGTCGAAGCCCTTGCGCTTGACATACTCCAGCCCCGTCGTCGAGGCCTGCGCGCCGATCTTGAGGTTCTTCGCCTTCACGTCGCCGAGCGAGGTCAGCCCGCTGCCCTTCCTGGCCAGCAGGGCCTGCGTGGCGTCGAAGTACGGCACGGAGAACTCGATGTTCTTCCTGCGCTCGTCGGTGATCGTCATGCCGGCCGCGGCGAGGTCGCACCTTCCGGAGCTGAGCACCGCACCGCTTTTGATCGGGGCGAAGTCGATGTCGATGATGTCCTGTGTCACGCCCAGCCTCTTGGCGACGAGATCGATGACGTCCACGTCGAACCCGACGACCTTGGCGCCCTGGTTGAACTGGAAGGGCTGGAACTGCAGGTGCGTACAGGTCGTGAGCTTTCCGGCGTTGACGAGCGCGACGCCGCCTTTCGCGCTCGCGGCGCTGCCGCCGTCGCCGCGCCCGCCGCTTCCGCCGCTGCCGCAGGCGGAGACCGTGAACGCGGCAACGAGCGCCGTGGCGCCGATGGAGAGCATCCGGCGACGCATGGACCAAGAAGCCACGCGATCCCCCTTAAATACGACATAAGCCAATATTTAGGACAATCTATAGGAGGCGACACATAGCTTCATCACTATCTGACAAATAGGTGATAAGGGGGATATTTCGCGATTTTCGCGCCATATGGTGCGGCTGTTACCGCCGTTCTTCCTGTTCTCTCCAGCGCCCCCTCAGCCGCCGGTGCTCCGCCGGTGCCCTGCCGGTACGCCAGCGGTACGTCGGCGGAATCGGAGCGCGGGATCGGAGCGCGGGATCGCGCACGGAGGGATTCCGGCACCCCGCCGTCCCGGCAGGCGGTAGCGTGCCGAGCATGGACCGGATCTTCAGCCTCGACGAGGCCAGGTCACTCATGCCCGAGGTCGTCGCGCGCGTGACCGACCTGGTGGCGCTCCGGGCGGACCTCGCCGAGCTCTCCTACGACCTGGAGAACGCCGGAGGCTCACCCCTCGGCGGCATCCCCGAGGGCAAGGCCCTGGAGGCCCGCATCGGCGAGATCCTCATGTGGTTCGGCGACCACGGTGTCGAACTCAAGGGCGTGGCGCCCGTCCTCGTCGACTTCCCCGCCGTGCTCGACGGAGTCTCCGTCCGGCTGTGCTGGATCGAGGGGGAGAAGGACCTCGGCTGGTACCACCGCACCGAACTCGGCTTCCCCGGACGGCGCCCGCTGCCCCGGTGAGCGGCGGGCTCGGCGGGGTCAGGGCTCGCGGCCCACGCTCCAGCCCGTCGAAGGAGCCGGCGATCCGCTCGGCCCTCCGGTTCCACGGTTTCGCCCCGTTCAGGCGTCCCGCCCGTCCCGCGTCCCGCCGGGCCCGTCGTGCGATTGGCTGCCGTCCGATTTGCCGCTCTCCGGATGGTCGCTCTCCGCGTAGCCGTCCTCCAGATAGACGCCGCCCCTGCCCGGCCGTCCCAGGCAGGCCCGTAGCCGGCGGGCCATCTCCGGCGTCAGCGGGCCGTCGAGATCGCCGGGCGCCACGAACGCGAACCCCTCCAGCTCCTCGGGAGGCAGCCGGATGGCCGCCACCTCCGCCGCGGGCAGAACCCCGCCGTCGAAGACGAACATCAGCCCGCCGTCCCACGGAGGGGCCGGGGGAACCCAGTCCACGCACAGCAGGGCCCCGATCTCCGGCGTGATGGCCAGCTCCTCGTCCAGCTCGCGGACGCACGCCGCCCGAGGGGACTCGCCCGGCTCCAGCGAGCCGCCCGGGATGTCCCACGTCCCCTTGTACGTGGGACGTACGAGCAGGACCCGGCCTGCCTCGTCCTGGATCAGCGCGCCCGCCGCCGCCCGGACACGCGTCAGCCCGGCGATGAACGAGAGATCGGGACCACGATCGGACGTGCTCACCCGCCGACCCTACGCCGCGAAATGCCTCCGGCGCCGCGGACATGGACGGGGTGACCGACGATCCAAGTGAGGAGGCCGGATGGGAGCCGATCCCCACGGCCGGTTCGTGGAAATCTACGAACACGCCTACGAACCCATACTCGGGTACGTCCTGCGGCGTTGCCGGGACCCCGAGGACGCCGCCGACGTGGTGGCCGAGACGTTCACGATCGCCTGGCGGCGCGTCGAGGAGCTGCCCGACGGAGACGAGGCCAGGCTCTGGCTGTACGGCGTCGCCCGCCGGGTCCTCGCCAACCACCGGCGGGGCGAGCTGCGCAGGGAGCAGCGGACGGAGGCGCTGCGCGAGCACCTCGCCTCCCTGTCCCTCCTGGCGCACGCGCGCTCTCCGGAGGAGGACTTCTCCCCGGTCGGCAGGGTCTTTCGCACCCTGTCCGACGGCGACAGGGAGCTGCTGTCCCTGGCCGCCTGGGAGAGGCTCGACACCGGGCAGCTCGCCACGACCCTCGGCATCTCCCGCAACGCCGTACGGATCAGGCTCCACCGGGCGCGCAAGCGATTCGCCCGGGGCCTGGCCATGGCCGGAATCGACCACCCGCGTGCCGTCATGTTCGAAGGGAGCTCGCTGTGAACCTCACCGACCTCGCGAGGGTGCGCGACGAGGAACTGGCCGGACAGGCGTCCACCCCGGAGGCGTGGACGCTGCTGGCCTCGATCGTGTCCGAGGAGCACCACGCACCGGCCGCGCGGCGCCGGGCGCCCTGGCGGGCCCTGAACCGCCGTCGGAGCCGCGCCCAGAGCCATGCCCCGAGTCGTTTTCGCGTGCGTGGCAGGAAGGGACGGGCGCTCGCGCTCGGCGCCGTCTCCGTGGGGCTGGGCCTCGCCGTCGCGATCGGCGTCGGCCTGCCGGGCGGGGGTCCCGCTATCCGCTACGCCAACGCGGCCGTCTCCATCGAGAGGGCCACGGACCACTTCAGCGTCACCATCACCGACCCCGTGGCCGACCCCCGGCGCTTCGAGGAGGCGTTCCGCGCGGTCGGACTGAACGTCACGGTGAAGGTGATTCCGGTGCCGCCGGCCAACGTGGGCAGACTGGTCGGCCCGATCGTCCCCGAAGGCTTCCGCGGGCCGGGCAGCATCGGCATCCAAAGTGTGGAGCCCTGCGCGTCGGCGTTCTGCGGCAAGGTGTGGATGCCCGCCCACTATTCGGGTCGGGTCGTGTTCGGGGTCGGCCGCCCCGCGGCTCCGGGCGAGCCGTACGTCGACGACGTCGTGGACCCCTCGTCGGCGGAGGCGTTGGACGGCTACCGGAGCCACGGCAGGACGGTCGCGGAGGTACGGGACGAGCTGCACCGGCGGAGGCTGAAGGTCGGCTATCGCCTGTACTGGATCCTTTCGGAACCGGGGCGACCGGACAAGAGCTTCTTCGACCAGCGGGTCACCGCCGACCGGATCGAGGACGACTGGGTCGTCGAGGGCTCGCGCCACTCCAGCTCCGACACCGTCGATCTCTATGTCGTCCCCGGTCCTGAAGCGGGTCCGGCACCCGATCCCATGACCGTCCACGACGACGAGCCTCACTGGTACGACCAGACGGACTGACGTCCCCCCTGTCGCAGGCGCCCGCTTCTCGGATCCGCAGATCGCCGACGGGGGCGGGACCTCAGTCCTCGTCGATCTCCTCGTACTCGCCGAGGGCGGCTCCGTAGCGGATGCCCACCAGGCGGGCCACGGCCTCGTGTGCGCCGAGGGGCGCGGCGCAGCCCGCGCCGATGGCCTCGGCCGCGGCGGTGGCCTTGTCGTGGTCGGCCTCGGGCCCGATGACGAACGGGACCAGCGCGAGACGGTTGGCGCCGATCTTGCGCAGCCGCTCGGCGGCGTCGCCGACGTTCGGCACGCCGTCGAGCGCGGCGGGCACCACGGGCAGGGTGAGGCGCGCGGCCAGCAGCACCGCGGTGGCGTCCGCCCCCCGCGCGCCCTCGTCGCCGCCCGTGGTCGCGACGATGATGCCGTCGACCGGGGAGGTCACGTTGAACAGCCGCATACGGTCCACGCGGGCCAGCCCCGCCTCCGACAGACGCATGTGCAGCGCCTCGGCGAGCAGCGGATGCGGGCCGAGCGGATCGGTGATCGTCACGGGGCTCTCGCTCTGGGTGACCGCGTCGCGCACGGCCCGCATCACGCGGGGGTGCGGGCCGGTCACGAGCGGGACGACCACCGCCGCGGTCTCCGCGGCCGGCCGGTCGGCGGCGGCGGAGACGAACGCCTTGGCGAGATCGGCGCCGCCGTCCATGAGGGAGACCAGGCGCAGATCGACCTGCGGGTTGTCGAGCCGGATGACCGAGGCGATCTCGGCCGCGACGTCTCCCGCCATGCCGGGAACGGCCAGCACCAAGGCGGGCGCGTCCGGCGGCAGGTTCGCCGGGAGCGGGCGCCGGTGGCGGCCGGTTCCGGGCCGGGAGGATCGCTCCCGGGTGGGAAGCTTCGGCGGGTCGTCGTGACCTTCGTTCACATCGGCGGATTCTAGGGCGAATCCGGCCGAATGAGTGAACCAACCCACCGCTTGATGCTGATCTTTAGCCTGATCGGTTTACGCGATCGTGACTTGACGCTCTCCGTTACGGGCGTGTTTCATGGCCTCATCCCACCCGTAAACGTTTACAGACACAGTGTTTCCGTAAACGTTTACACCGGCACTGACGAGGTGACTTGTGACCGAAGGCCCCACGATCAACACGATCGCGCGGCGCGCCGGGGTGTCGATCGCCTCTGTCTCTCGCGTTCTGAACGGTCTGCCGACCCGCGAGGAGACGGTCCGCCGCGTGCTGAGCGCGGCGGAGGAGCTCGGCTACGTTCCCAACTCCGTGGCGCGCTCGCTCAAGAACCGGCGCACCAACCAGGTCGCGTTCGCCATGGCCGACATCGGCAACCCGGTCTATCTCGCCATGGTGCGCGAGATCCAGCCGGTGCTCCGCGCGGCGGGTTACCGCCTCCTGCTGCATTCCACGGACGCCGACGTCGCCGACGAGCTGGACGTGCTGCGCGGGCTCGGCGAGCGGTACGTCGACGGGCTGATCATGAGCCCGCTGCGGGTCACCGACGAGCACCTGCGCGCCCTCGCCGCGGCCAGGGCCCCCGTGGTCGTCATCGGCTCGGTGCCCGAGGAGACCGGCGTCGACAACGTCCGGGCCGACTCGCACACCGGCGTACGGCTCGCGCTCGACCACCTCTACGGGCTCGGCCGGCGCCGCATCGCGTTCGTCAACGGCCCGCCCGACACCGTCCCCGGCGCCGCGCGGGCCGCCGCCTACCGCGAGGCGCTCGACGCCCTCGGCCTGCCGTACGACGAGAACCTCGTCGAGGTGGGCGACTTCTACCGCGCCGAGGGCGCCACCGCCGTACGGGCGCTGCTGGACCGGGCCGCCGACGTGGACGCGCTCATGTGCGCCAACGACCTGATCGCGCTCGGCGCGCTGGACGTGCTGCGCCGCGCCGGGCGGCGGGTGCCCGAGGACGTGGCGGTCGTCGGCATGGACGACACCTACCTGGCGGGGGTCGCCTGGCCCGCGCTGACCAGCGTGTCGCTCGGATCCGAGCAACGCGGCCGAGCCGCCGCCGAGCTGCTGCTCGACCGGCTGGAGAACGGCCAGCGGCAGGCGCGCGTCGTCACCGTCGAGCCGCGCCTGGCCGTACGCGCCTCGACGACCGGCGTACGGGACGGGACCGACGACGTGCCGGGGTCCGGCGAAGGCACAGAGGGGGAGGAGAGCCCATGACCCTCACGGACGTCCGGCCGGCCAGGGCCGGACGCGGACCCGCCCCCAACAGGGCGCGGAACCGGGACACCTTCATGCTGATGCTCCCGGCGCTGATCCCCGTGCTGGTGCTCAGCGTCGGTCCGCTGGTCTACGGCATCATGCTCGCCTTCACCGACGCCAGGTCGGGGCGGAACACCGAGACGTCGTTCGTCGGCCTGGCGAACTTCGGCGACCTCCTCATGGACGTCGACTTCTGGGAGTCGTTCCGCATCGGCATGATCTGGGCCGTCTCCGTCACCGTGCTGCAGTTCCTCGCGTCGCTCGGGCTCGCGCTGCTGCTCGACCAGGACCTGCGGCTGCGCGGGTTCGCCCGGGTGCTGGCGCTGGTGCCGTGGGCGATGCCGCCCGTGGTCATCGGCCTGATGTGGCGGCTCGTCTACCACCCGGACGCGGGCATCCTCAACGCCGTGCTCGGCACCGACGTGGACTGGCTCAACGACTTCTCCGTCGCGCTCCCCGCCGTGATCATCGTGGGGATCTGGATGGGCATGCCGCAGACGACGGTCGTCCTGCTGGCCGGGCTGCAGAACGTGCCCAAGGAGCTGCACGAGGCGGCCGGAGTCGACGGCGCGGGCGTGTGGCGGCGCTTCTGGAACATCACCCTGCCGCAGCTCCGCCCGGTGATCGTGGCGATCACCTCGCTCGACTTCGTCTGGAACATCAACCAGTTCAGCCTGGTCTACGTGCTGACGCAGGGAGGACCCGGCGGGCGGACGCGGCTGCCGATGTTGTTCGCGTACGAGGAGGCGTTCCGTTACGGCTTCTTCGGGTACGCGGCGACCCTCGGCGTCGCGATCACGATCGTCGTCCTCGCCGTGCTCGGCGTCTACCTGTGGCGGCAGATGCGGGAGGCCGACTGATGCGCACCGCCCTGAAGTACCTCGCCCTGCTGGGCTACATCGTCTTCCTGGCGTTCCCGCTCGTCTGGCTGCTGTCCACGGCGCTGAAGACGCCGCAGGAGATGGCGAACCTGGACCCGACCTGGATCCCGCGCCGCCCGACCCTGGCCAACTTCGCCGACGCCTTCGGCGAGCAGGACATCGTGGGCAGCGCCGCGCGCAGCCTGGCCGTCGCGCTGGCGAGCGCCGTGATCACCGTGGCCGTCGCCCTTCCCGCGGCGTACGCGCTGGCGCGGTTCCGCAGCGCGCTGAACAAGGTCGCCATCGGGTGGGTGCTGGTCAGCCAGGTCTTCCCGGTCATCCTGATCATCATCCCGCTGTTCATGGTGCTGCGCCGGCTTGAGCTGGTGAACACGCTGCCCGGACTCGCCCTCGTGCACGTCACCTTCACGCTGCCGTTCGCCCTCTGGATGCTCCAGGGCTACGTGCGCGCCGTACCGCGCGAGCTGGAGGAGGCGGCGTCCGTGGACGGCGCGGGACGGCTCAGGGCCCTCGTCAGCGTCGTCGCGCCGCTGCTCGTCCCCGGCGTCGTCGCGACCCTGCTGTTCGCCTTCATCTCGTCCTGGAACGAGTTCCTCTTCGCGCTCGTGGTCCTCAAGGACCCCGAGGTGGCCACCCTGCCGCTGACGCTGGTGAAGTTCACCGGCCCGGAGGGTGTCGTACGGCTGGGCCCGCTCGCCGCCGCATCCCTGTTGGCGACGATCCCGAGCCTGGCGTTCTTCGCGGTCATCCAGCGGCGGCTCAGATCCGGCCTGATGGCCGGCGCCGTCAAGGGATAGCCGTGCCCCCGAGATCTCCCAGAACCCCCCAGTCCCCCGATAGGAGAGTCACATGAGGCGTTGGAGTGCCGCGCTCGCGGTCGCGGCCGTCGTTCTGGCCGCCGGATGTTCGGGCGGGGGAGGCGACGGCGGCGATGCCGCGTCCGACGGGCCGGTGAAACTGCGGTTCCTCAGCCTCGCCTGGCAGAAGGAGTCGATCGCCGCCAACAAGCAGCTCGTCGACGAATGGAACAAGGCCAATCCCAAGATCCAGGTCGAGTACGTCCAGGGGAGCTGGGACAACGTCAACGACCAGCTCGTCACCTCGTTCGAGGCGGGCGACCCGCCGGACGTGATCCACGACGACTCGCCGGCCCTGTCGGGCTTCGCCTCGCGGGGCTTCCTGCTCGACCTGTCGAGCACGCTGCCCGCCGAGCTGAAGGGCGACATCCCGCAGGCCGCGTGGGACACGGTCACCTTCGCCGACGGCAAGGGCGGCCAGGGCGTGTACGGCGTGCCCTTCCTCCAGGAGTCCCAGGTCCTCTTCGCCAACAAGAAGCTGCTCGACGCGTCCGGCGTCCGCGTCCCGACCTCCGACGACCCCTGGACGTGGGACGAGTTCGCCGCCGCGACCAAGAAGATGACCAAGGGCGGCGCGTACGGCGTGGCCTGGCCGATGAAGTCGCCGGTCAACAAGGTGCTCAGCCTCGGGCTCAACTTCGGCGGGACCTTCTTCACCACCGAGGGCGGCAAGACCACGGTCAAGGTCGGGCCGGAGGAGCGCGAGGTCCTGCAGCGCATCCACGACCAGCTTCACAAGGACAAGTCCGCCGACCCCTCGGCGCTCGGCATGGGCACCGCCGACCCGCTGCCCGGCTTCTTCGCCGGCAAGTACGCGATCGTGCCCGCGGGCGTCTACCTGCGCCAGCAGGTGGCCGAGCAGGCGCCCGACGGGTTCGAGTGGGTCACCCTGCCGCCCCTGAAGGGCGTCACCGCCCAGCAGGGCGCCACGTCGCAGACGCTGTCCGTCTCCGCGGACAGCAAGCACCCGCAGGAGTCGGTGAAGTTCATCTCCTTCTTCCTGAACGGCCCGAACCAGGCCAAGCTCGCCAAGGGCGACTGGCTGCTCCCGACGAGCACCGCCGCGGCCGCCGACCCCGCCATGACCACCAAGGACAACTTCTGGGACGTCGCCACCGCGTCGGCCAAGAACCTCGTGGTCGCGCCGTACCTCAAGGTCAACGGTTACGACGAGTGGAAGAGCAAGGTCGGCACCCCGACGCTCCAGGAGTACTTCGCCGGAAAGATCAGCCTTGACGAGGCGGCGAAGAAGCTCGTCGAGGAGGGCGACAAGGTGCTGGAGCGGTACGCCCAGTGATCGATCCACCCTCGCCGCGGGACCGCGCCCGGGGATGCCTGCTCGGCCTGGCGGCCGGAGACGCCCTCGGCGCGCCCGCGGAGAACCTGACCCCCGAGACCATCGCGGCCCGATGGGGCGTGCTCGACGAGATCGAGGGCGGGGGAACGGACGACACCGAGTACACCCTGTTCGCGGCGTCCCTCCTCCTCCGGCACGGTCACGCGCTCACCTCGGACGACGTCGCCGAGGCGTGGCGCACCGAGATCGTGGCGCGGCTCGACGGGCCGATGCGCGGGGCCGGATTCTCCGAGCTCGGCACCGTCCAGGCGCTCCGCCTCGGGCTCCGGCCGCCGCTGACCGGCCGGTGGCACCCGCACGGCTGGTCCGACGGCCTCGCCATGCGGGCGGCGCCGTACGGGATCTTCGCGGCGGGCGATCCGGACGAGGCGGCGCGACTGGCCGAGATCGACGGGCGGGTCAGCCACGGCGGCGAGGGCGTTCTCGGAGGCCGCGCGGTCGCCGCCGCGGTGGCGGTCGCGATGACCGGCGCCGAACCGGGCGACGTGATCGACGCGGGGCTGCGGGCGATCCCCGCGGACTCGTGGACCGCGCGCTCCGTCAGGAAGGCCGTCGAGATCGCCGACGCCCGGGGAGAGGAAAGCTCGCGCGAGGAGTTCGCGCGGGCGCTCCATGACGCCGTCGTCGTGAAGCACTATCCGTGGACCGATCTGGCCCCGGAGGCGGTCGCGCTCGCCTTCTCCGCCTACATCAGGGGCGGCGGAGAGGTCGAGGCGGCCGTGGTGACGGCGGCGAACCTGGGCAGGGACGCCGACACCACGGCCGCGATCGCGGGCGCTCTCGCGGGCGCGGGCACCGGCGAGGCGGGCGTGCCCGCGCGCTGGGCGGGCAGGATCGGGCCGGTCCACGGCCGATGCCTGCCCGTGGTCGCCGGGCGGCACGTCCTGGACGTCGCCGATCAGCTCGCCGACCAGCTCGCCGACCAGCTCGTCGATCAGTTCGTCGACCGGCTCGCGGAACGACTCGAGCTCACCGGCCGACACGTGGAAGGAACGTAGGGACATGTCATCGGGGGGCGGAGGCGGCACGCCGCCGTCGGAGGATCGGATCCTGGGCGCCTTCGTCGGGCTCGCCGCCGGGGACGCCGCCGGCTGGCCGGCCGCGCGTCACCGTTCGCTGCGGCTGGCACCGTGGAGCAGGCGGCTGTACCGCGAGCTGGACGCGTTCGCGGAGGAACGCCAGGTGACCACGCTGCCGGTGCCGTTCGCGCTGAACCAGCCGGTCGAGCCGCTGGCGCTGGGCCCGTCCGACGACGCCGAATGGCTCGCCTGGACGGCGACGACGATCCACGAGGACCGGGCCGAGGCGTTCGGGCGGCTCGTCGAGCGGGACGATCTGCGCGCCCGCATCTCCGTCTGGTCCGCGCTGGACAACCTCGCCGCGGGGCTGGGGCCACCCGCGAGCGGCCACGACAACCCGCACTTCTTCGACGACGCGGCCGCCGTACGGGCCGTGGCGTTCGGCGCGGTGGGGATGGACCCGGTCGCCGACGCGCGGGTCACCAACTCCGGGGACGGTGTCCTCGGCGCCGTGGCGATGGCGACGGCGGTCGGCGCGCTGGTGCGGGGCGCGCCGATGCGGCAGGCGGTCGACGCGGCGATCGGTGGGCTTCCGGAGGACAGCGCGATCGGGCTCGCCGCGCGTACGGCCGTGGCGGTGGCACGGGAGCACGGCGACCCGTTCGCCGCGGTCCCGGCGCTCGACGCGGCGCTGCTCGGCCACGTCTACAGCTACGGCGTGGCGGCCGCGGAGACCGTCCCGATCGCCCTGGCGCTCGCTGACGCCGCGATGTCGTCCGTGAGTCCGTCGGCGAGTTCGTCGTCGAGTTCGTCCGTGAGTTCGCCTGTGGGCGCGTCCGGTGGGGCGTTCGGAGCCGCGGTGTCGGCGGCGGCCTGTCTGGCGTCGGTCGCCGACTCGGCCCCCGCGCTCACCGGCGCGCTCGCCGGCGCGTACGCGGGACACGCGGCGCTGCCGGAGGGATGGCGGGCGGCGGCGCGCACACTGACGGGCTGCTGCCTGCCGGAGATGGCGGGCGTGGACCTGCTCGCCGTCGCGCGGGCGCTGGCGTCCGATCATGGGACGGGGAGCCCGGCATGACACCGTGGCCCGGACAACCGCGATACACGGCATTCATCACAGTTGCGCGGTTCCATGGTTCCGCGTGGGTCGATTCGGAGGGGACGGCATGACGCCGCTTGAGGACAGGGCCGTCGGCTGCGTGGCCGGGGCAGCGGTGGGGGACGCGCTCGGCGGGGCCACCGAGGGGTGGACGCCCGAGCAGATCCTGGCGCGGTACGGAGGCCGCGTCGAAGGCGTCGTCCCGCCGTACTTCGAGGACTGGCGCAACGCCCGGCCGATCGCGCCGTACCACAAGGGCGACGGCCACGTGACCGACGACACCCTGATGACCCATGCGCTGATCCGCGTGTACGAGCGGGCCGGCGGGCATCTGGACGCCTACGCCGCGGCCGAGCACCTCGTCCCCGAGATGATGGGCGAGAAACGCTGGATCCCCGAGCTGGAGGCCGAGGCGCTGCCGCTGCACCGGGTTTTCCTTGCCGAGAAGTGGCTGGCCCTGCGGCTGCACTACGGGCACGTCGACCCGCGCGAGGCCGGCGTGGGGAACATCGTCAACTGCGGCGCCGCGATGTACATGGCGCCCGTGGGCGTCGTCAACGCGGGCGACCCGGACGGCGCCTACGCCGAGGCGATCGACCTCGCGGGCGCGCACCAGTCCAGCTACGGCCGGGAGGCGGCGGGGGTCCTCGCCGCCGCCGTCGCCGAGGCGATGCGCCCCGGTGCCACGCCCGACTCCGTGGTCGCGACCTGCGTACGGCTCGCCCGCGACGGCACGAAGGCGGCCATCGAGGCGGTGTGTTCGGCGGCCAGGGACCACGGCCACTGGGAGGGGTCCTTCGAGGCGCTGCGCGCCGCCATGCGGCCCTACGACACGGTCGCCGACACCTACCGCGACCAGGGGCTCGGCGCCCGCCGCCCGAGCCGGACGCACAGCATCGAGGAGCTGCCGCTCGCCCTCGCGTTCCTGCTGATCGCCAAGGGCGACTACCGCGAGACGGTGCTCGGCGGCGTGAACTACGGGCGGGACGCCGACTCGATCGCGTCGATGGGCGGCGCGGTCGCCGGGGCACTCGGCGGGAGGGCCGCCGTACCGGCCGGGTGGGTCGAGGAGGTGTCGGCGGCCAGCAGGACCGATCTCGTCGGCCCGGGACTCGCCATCGCCGCGGTGGCGCGCCGGGTGCGGGCCGCCGACGCGGAGCGCCGCCGGACCGCCGACGCCGCCTTCGCCGAGCTGCTGGCCGCCGGAGACGCCTCGTGATGCGGCTCACCTGGGTCCAACCGGAGGACCTGGTCGGCCACGAGCTGCGCCAGGCCGCCGAGGACGGCCGGTGGGACCTGCCCGAGGTGCGGGACATCGCCGCGCGCTGGCACGCGGCGGGAGGCCACGCGGCGCCGCCCCGCGCCGGTGCCTCCCCGGAGGCCCCTCCCGTACGGCTGCGCCGCCTGGCGGAGGATCTGCTCGACCGGCTGGCCGCGATCCCCTCGCCGCTGCCGGAGCCGTCCGGCTGGAACGAGATCGTCGCCGCCTGCCCCGCGTGGCCGGCCCGAGGACGGGCGGACCGGGTGCCGGACGCCGACCCGGCCCGGGTGCTCGGCGCCTGGCAGGGCAGGGCCGCCGGATGCGTGCTGGGCAAGCCGGTGGAGAAGATCCCGCGCGAGGGCATCAGGGAGATCGCCGAGGTGACCGGCAACTGGCCGATCCGCGGCTGGTTCACCGCCAGGGGCCTGCCGCCGGAGACCGCCCGGAGGTGGCCGTGGAACCGGCGGAGCGCGGTCAACAGCCTCGCGGAGAACATCGACGGGATCCCCGAGGACGACGACCTCAACTTCGCGCTGCTCGCGCTCGCCGTCCTGGAGCGGCACGGCAGGGACTTCACCACCGGGAACGTCGCCCAGATGTGGCTGGACGAGCTGCCGGGCGGCCGGGTGTTCACCGCCGAGCGGGTGGCCTACCGCAACCTCCTGACGGGCATCGAGCCGGAGGAGACCGCGACCTACCGCAATCCGTTCCGCGAATGGATCGGCGCCCTGATCAGGGCCGACGTGTACGGCTGGGCGAACCCGGGAGACCCCGCGACGGCGGCCGAGTTCGCCTGGCGGGACGCCCGGCTCAGCCACACGGCGAACGGCGTCTACGGCGCGATGTTCACGGCCGCCATGTGCGCGCGGTCCCTCGACGCCTCGTCCGTCACCGAGGTGGTCGAGGCGGGCCTGTCCGTCGTCCCGGCGGGGTCCCGGCTGGCGGCGGCCGTACGTGACGCCGTGGCCGTGGCGGGCGCGGAGCGGGACTTCGAGCGGGTCGTGGACCACCTGCATGCCCGGCACGGCCACCTGCACTGGGTTCACACGATCAACAACGCCGCCCTGATCGCCGCGGTGCTGGTCCACGGAGGGGGAGACTTCACCGCCTCGATCGCGGGCGCGGTCGCGGGCGGCTGGGACACCGACTCGGCGGGTGCGACCGTCGGTTCGATCGCCGGAGCGCTGAACGGGGGCGTTCCCGGGCAGTGGTCCATGAAGGACCGCCTGACCAGCAGCATCACCGGATTCGACGGCATCGCCCTGGGCGAGCTCGCCCGGCGGACCCGGTTGATGGCAGGGTAAGCGGGATAAAGGTGACGATCCTGGAGGAAGCATCGTGATCTCGGTGTTCGGCAGCGCCAACATGGACCTGGTGGCCTACGTACCGTCCGCCCCCAAGATGGGTGAGACCGTCACGGGACGGGCGTTCCGCACGGTGCCCGGCGGCAAGGGCGCCAACCAGGCGGTCGCCGCCGCCAGGGCGGGCGCCCGGGTCGCGTTCATCGGGGCCGTGGGCGACGACCCCTTCGGCCCGGCCCTGCGCGGCGCGTTGTTCGAGTCGGGCGTCGACACGAGCAGGCTGCGGGTCGAGCCGGGACCGTCGGGAATCGCGCACATCGTCGTGGAGGACAGCGGCGGCAACTCGATCATCGTCGTGCCCGGCGCCAACGGCACCATCACCGGATGCGCCGCCGAGGACATCGAGATGATCGCTCGCTCCAGGGCGCTCCTCCTGCAGCTCGAACTGCCGCTCGACGCGGTCGTCGCGGGGGCCCGCGCGGCCCGCGCCGCCGGCGTGCCCGTCGTCCTGACGCCCGCTCCCGTGGTCGAGCTGCCGAACGAGCTGCTCGACTCGGTGGACCTGATCGTGCCCAACGAGCACGAGGCCGCCGCGATCACCGGCGCCGACGACCCGGACGACGCGCTCAAGATCCTGCTCGACCGCGTTCCGGAGGCCGTGATCACCCTGGGCTCCAAGGGCGCGCTGTACGGCTCCCGCGCCGGGACCCGCCTGCTCGTGCCGGCCGTACCCGTCGAGGCGGTGGACACCACGGCGGCCGGGGACACGTTCGTCGGCGCCCTCGCGGTCGCCAGGGCCGAGGGTCGCGAGCCCGCGCAGGCACTGCGGTTCGCCTCGACGGCCGCCGCGCTGTCCGTCCAGCGCGAGGGCGCGAGCACGTCCATGCCGAGCCGCGCCGAGATCGACGCGGCCCTCCTGTGACCGGAGGGCTGTGACCGGAGGCCGGCCCGGCGGTGGTGCCCCACACCCCGCCCCGGCCGGCCTCCGGCCGCGTGGAATTCCGAAACGGAGGAACGATGACCACCCCCGCCACGCCCCCGGTGCCTCCTGCGCAACAGGAGCCGCCTGCGCCGCCGCTGTCCGGCGTCCGCGTGCTGGACCTCGCGACCCTGTTCGCCGGGCCGATGGCCGCGATGCTGCTCGGCGACTACGGAGCGGATGTGATCAAGGTCGAGCATCCGGCCAAGCCCGACCCCTCGCGCGGTCACGGGCCGGAAGGGCTGTGGTGGAAGACGCTCGGCCGCAACAAGCGCGCGATCACCCTCGACCTGTCCACGCCGGACGGCCAGGACCTCCTGGTCGAGCTGGTACGGGACGCCGACGTGGTGATCGAGAACTTCCGTCCGGGCACGCTGGAGCGGTGGAACCTCGGCTACGACCGGCTCGGTGAGGCGAACCCGCGGCTCGTGCTCGCCCGGGTGACCGGGTTCGGGCAGTTCGGCCCGTACGCCCGCAGGCCGGGGTTCGGCACGCTGGCCGAGGCGATGAGCGGGTTCGCCGCGATGACCGGCGAACCGGACGGCCCGCCGACGCTGCCGCCGTTCGGTCTGGCCGACGGGATCTGCGCGCTCGCCACGGCGTTCGCGATCATGACGGCCCTGCGATCGGGCCGCGGTCAGGTCGTCGACATGTCGATCATCGAGCCGATCCTCGGCGTCCTCGGGGCGCAGCCCACCATCTACGACCGGCTCGGCGTCGTGCCGCCGCGCACCGGCAACCGGTCCGTCAACAACGCGCCGCGCAACACCTACCGGTGCAAGGACGGCTCCTGGGTCGCCGTATCCACCTCGGCGCAGAACATCGCCGAACGCGTCATGCGGCTCGTCGGCCGGCCCGAGTACGTCGCAGAACCCTGGTTCGCCACCGGCGCCGGGCGGGTCGGCCACGCCGACGAGCTGGACGCGGCCGTGGCCGCCTGGGTGGCCGACCGCACCCGTGACGAGGTCCTCGCGGCCTTCGAGGAGGCGCAGGCCGCGGTCGCGCCGATCTACGACGTGCGGGACGTCATGGCCGACCCCCAGCTCCGGGCGCTCGACGCGATCACCACGGTGGAGGACCCCGAGCTGGGGCCGCTGCGCATGCAGAACGTCATGTTCCGGCTGTCGGGGACGCCCGGCGCCATCCGCTGGACCGGCCGCCCGCACGGGGCCGACACCGAGGAGGTGCTGACCTCGCTCGGCCTGCCTCCGGGCCGGATCGCCGCGCTCCGCGCGAAGGGAATCGTGTGACGGATCACAGCCGGGCCGGGGTTGACCCGGCGCGGCAGGGGGATCATCAGGCGACCGCGAACGCCATGAGGAGTGACGCCGTGCCGCAGACCGCACCGCTGACCTGGTTGTACGTCCCCGCCGACCGGCCGGACCGGGTGGCCAGGGCGCTGGCCACGGACGCCGACGTCGTGATCGTCGACCTGGAGGACGCGGTCGCGCCCGAGAACAAGGGCCAGGCCAGGGCCGAGGCCGTCGCGCTGCTCGCCACGCCTCAGCCCCGGGTCCAGGTCCGCGTCAACGACGTGCGCACGCCGTACGGGCAGGCGGATCTGCACGCGCTGGCCGCCCTCGTCACCGGGACGTGCGGCATCCGGGTGCCCAAGGTGGAGTCGGCGGCGGAGGTGAGGGAGATCGCGGCGGCGGTGCCCGGCGTGCCCCTGCACCCGCTGCTCGAATCCGCGCTCGGGCTCGAACGCGCCTTCGAGATCGCCACCGCCTCTGAGGCGGTAACGGGCATCGGGCTGGGTGAGGCCGACCTTCGCGCCGACCTCGGCGTCACCGCCGACGCCGGGCTGGCCTGGGCGCGGTCCCGCGTCGTCGTCGCCGCCCGCGCGGCCGGGCTGCCCGCGCCCGCCCAGTCGGTCTACCCGGACGTCAGGGACCTCGCCGGGCTGGCCGCGTCCTGCCTGGAGGGCCGGGCGTCGGGGTTCCGCGGCCGGGCGGCGATCCACCCGGCCCAGCTCCCGGTGATCGTGAACGCCTACCGCCCGACCGAGGCGGAGATCACCGCCGCCCACGAGGTGATCGCGGCGGCCGGTCGCGGCGCGGTCGCCCTCCCGGACGGGCGGTTCGTGGACGAGGCGGTGGTCCGCCAGGCCCGCCGCGTCCTGCGGGCATCCCGCCAGGAGACGCGTCAGGGCGGGGCCGAGACGAGCAGGCCGTAGGCGACGGCGTACCGGTGGCCGAGCGTGCCCGCCACGTCGCCGCGTCCGATCGCCAGGCCACGGGGCAGCTCGCGGGCCAGCACGCCGAGGACCTCGTCGTCTCCCGCCGGGCCGCCCACGATGACGGCCCCGCGCCCCGCCCCGTCCGGACCGGCCAGCTCCGCCAGCGCCCGCCTGACCGTGGCGCCGAGCACCTCGCGCTTGATGGACAGCCGGAGCGCGCGCCACTCCGCCGGGCTCATCGCCGAGGAGAAGGGCAGCGGCCCGGCCGGGCCGGGCACGGTCAGCCACCCCACCGTCCCGGGCGGCGCGGTGGAGTCGAGGAACACGCGGACGCCGTCCTCCCCGAGCGTCACGCCGGGAGTCTCCACCCGGACGCACGGCCCGCGCTTGACCCACTCGGCCGCGCCGCGCGGGACACCGAGCACGGCCGCGACCGCCGCGGTGAGCAGATCCCCGGCGCCGGCCGCCACGACCTCCTCCGACGGGCCGATCAGGTCCACCGTGCCGCCGCCGAGGTCGACGACCAGGGCGCCCTCGTCGGCGCCCGGCGTGGTGAGCGCCCCGGCGCGTGCCGCCCCGGCCTCGCTCGGCGCGAGCCGTACGGGCACGCCGAGATCGGCGGGCAGGACGGCGGGGGACTCCGGCCCCAGCGTGGCCACCAGCAATGATCGCGAGCCGGTCGTGCCGGCCCGCGCGTTGACCGATCCCGCCACCGCGTCCAGGTCGATCACGGCCCGCCCGGTCGACGCCGCCGGCACGTCCGTGCCTGCTGTCGCTTTCTCGGCGGCCTCCCGATCGGCCGGCGCCGCGGGAGGGCCGCCGGGCAGCAGGACGACGACCGCGCTGGAGACGTCGTGGAGCCGCGCGCAGACCGCCGGAGCGCTCTCGCGCTCGCCGAGCCGCGACCCGAGGAAGAGCGCGTCGGACAGGTGCCGGAGGGGACGGCCCGGCGGGCGCACCTCCACGGCGACCAGCTCGGCGGCGGCGACCGCCGTGACGTCGACCTGGTCGGCCACGGGAACGGTCACGCCGATCCGGTTGGCGATCAGGCGGCCCTCGTCCCCTTCGGCGAGTACCCCGGTGATCGGCACTCCGGCGCCCAGCGCGGCGCGGATCTCCCGTGCGGCCCGCTCGTACCCCGTCCGGAGGGGCACCAGGGCGATCAGCCCTCCCTCGGGCGGTTCGCCGACGGGTCCGCCGAGCGGGTACGGGCGGCCCACCGCGACGCCCTCGCCTCCCGGGGTGGGGCTTCCCGCGGCGACGACGCGCAGGCGTCCGGTGCGCTCCGGCCCGTACGGGACCTCCGCGGTGGTCGTCGTGACCGGGCGCAGGGGGGCCATCACGACCTCGTCCACCCGCGCGCCCAGGCCCCGCTCGATCCGCCGCAGCAGGGCGACGGCCCCGGCCAGGGACGCGGGCGATCCCTTGACGCCGCGCGTGACGACCTGGTCCCAGGCGACGGGGACGCCGTCGCGCGCCACCACGATCTCGGTGGTCGCGTTGCCGACGTCCACGCCCGCGACGAGGGCGCTCATCGCGCGAGGCCCCGCCGTACGTAGACGTCCCGGGCCTCGCGGACCAGCGCGGCGTTGCGCGGGCAGCCCTGCTCGTCCAGCCATCCGGCGAGGGCCGACAGCTCGTCCGCGGTCGAGCGGCGCGGCCGAAGGGCCTCGTAGACGCGCATCACGTCCCGGTCGGGGAGGCGGGCGAGCTCGGCGGCCCGCCGCAGGTTGGCCGCGAGCTGCGGGTTGCCGTGCCGCTCGGCGACGGCCGCCTGGGACTCCAGCGTCTCCGGATGGATGCGCAGGTCGTCCTGGGTCACCTCGCCCCGTCGTACGGACTCCACGGTCACCGACTCCACCGGCCGGCCGGAGTACGCACGTCGTCCGGGGCTCGTCATAAGGTCAGCTCCTCAGGTCCTGCGGCCCGGCAGCAGGCGCGCTCGATGGCGACGAGCGAGACCACCCTGGTGTGGTAACGGGCCTCGATCGCCTCGTCGGTGTACGGGTTGCGGGCCGGCTCCGGGGTCGCGCCCTTGGCGTGGCGGCCCGCGTTCACCCCCATCAGCCGGTAGTCGTCGGCCGACAGCACCGGGGCGATGCTGTACAGCTCCAGGTTGGCCAGCGGGGCGAGGTCCCTGCGGTGGATCAGCGCGGTCCCCTTGGCCTGCAGGCCGATCCCGATCCCCGAGCCGGACAGGCGGGCCGCGGACAGTCCGATCATGCCGAGGTCGATCGTGTCGTCGAACCGTACGATCCGCGCGACGCAGCCTTCCTCCTCCAGGCCGGCGAGGAGCTGGCGCAGGACCTCCACCACGGGCAGCCCCGAGAGCGTGACCCAGATGTCCCTGCCGGTCGCGGGGGAGACGCCGACGACGACCTCGCGGGGATCGCCGCCCTGGGCCGCCGCGCCGCGGGGTCGCAGCGCGTCCGAGGCGTACGCGGCCTGCTCGCGGCGCAGGTCCTCGACGGAGCGCTGCTGGCGGATGGCGTCGATCTCCGCCTGGCGCTCCGGCGTGGGCTCGTACCCCGTACCCGGCCCGGTGTAGTCGTTGGGATCGGTGACGAGGGACAACACGCGCATCTCCGGCGTGAGGATGGCCGACGTCTGCAGGCAGTCGCCGCCCACCCTGACCTTCAGCATGTCGAGCAGCCGCTCCGCCTCGGGCTCGAAACCGGTCTCCTGGAGCGCGGTCACGACGTCGGCCATGGTCAGCCCCGTCTCGCGGATGACACGCGCGGCGTGCATGACGGCCACCGTGTTGTAGCCGGTGTCCGGCCCGGCGAGGTCCTTCGACCCCGCCGCGTCCACCGCCGCCGCCACCTGCTCGTCGGTGAAGTCGGCCAGGCCGAACCACGCGTATACGGCGCGTACGGCCTGGGCCGCCCGTTCGCGCAGCTCCGCGACCGTGGCGGGGTCGGCCGTGCGCAGGCCGCCGTCGACGCCCCAGTCGCGCTGCATCGCCAGGTAGTCGTCGATGTCCTCGGCGTTCCAGTTCGACGGGCCGAACATGTTGTCGTAGCGCTGGATCGAGCCGAATCCGCTGCAGACGAAATCAGATCCGGCCAGGAAGATGGGCAGCGTTCGCGAGGTCCTGCGCACGTCGGACTCCGACATCAGCGCGTCGTTGCCCGAGCAGGACTCCAGGTTGCGTGCCATGACCATGACGTTCTCGGCCATCAGCTCGCGGACGCCGCGCGGGACGGCGCCGGCCACGCTGGCGCCGTCGATGCCGCCGTTCTGCACGCCCTGGGCGCCCATCGCACGGGCCAGCGCGACGCAGCGCGACTCCAGGTAGAGCATCGACCGGCGTTCCGCCCCGCCCATGAGCACCTCGGCCCCGGCGCCGGACGAGACCCGCATCTTGATCCCCCGGGACGCGTACGCGCTGGTGAGGAACGCCTTCGACCACGGCGTGTCGTCGCCGTCGGTGAAGACCTGCTCGGTCCCGTACAGCGAGACGGTCTCGGCGTACGAGACGAACCCGCGCAGGCCCAGCTCCAGTTCGAGAGCCTCCTCGACGGAGCACTGCACGAGGACGCCCGGCGATCCGACGGCCGCGCCGATCGAGACCGCCACCGCGTTGGACGGGGCGTCGGCCAGCACGGGCACGGTCGTCTCCAGTTCGCGGAACCCGAACGCGGCGGCGGTCGCCGCGTCGGCCGCGAGCAGCAGCGGGTCGTCGAGCCGGTTGGTGACGTGGGCCTGGTTCGACGGCGTGCGGCGGGCCCGCAGCTTCGTCATGGCCATGACGAGCTCGGCCGGGCGCAGCAGGGCCAGCACCCGGGCGAGCTTGGCCGGTGTCATCCCGGCGCAGAGCCAGACGACCTCCGAGCGGGGGACCGACGGGTCGACCATCATGCGGGCCACGGCCACGTCGGACAGCGTCATGGCCTCGCTCGCCACGGTGAGGTCGAGGCCGTGGGCCGCGATGAACGCGTCGATCGAGTCGAAGTCGGCCGCCTTCACCCCGTCCATCTCGGTGACCACGCCGTCTTCGACGACCAGACCGGGCTTCGGGTCGTACGGCGAGGCGAGGGCGACCAGCCCGAGTTCGGGATTCTCCACGGCGAAACCGTCGAGGTTGACCCGCTGGGCGTCCATGAGGCGGATCCGGCCGACCGGTCCGGGGACGGTCGGTCTGCCGTCGCTGTCGTCGTCACTGTCGCTGTCGTACGGAGGGATCATCGCGCTCTCCTTCCTTGCGGTTCTGCGGCGGGGAACGGACGGGGAGATCGGCGGGGCGGGGTCAGTCGCGCTCGACGGTGTCCTCGAGCACGATGCGGCCGATGATCGCGAACTTGGCCGGGTTCCTGGCCTTCAGATAGAGGGCGAGTCCGGCGCCCAGCGCGGCGAACGCCAGCACGATCCAGGGGATGAGGCGGAACAGCAGGGTCTTGGACGCGTCGCCCGCCGCGGCCTCCTGGTTCTGGAAGAGCAGCAGGACGACGAACAGCATGGCCAGCCCGCCGGTGAGCGGCGCGATCAGGGTGCGGAAGACGTTGGCCGTCTCGGGGTGCTTCTTCTTCACGTGGAAGTAGCCGATCACGGAGAAGGAGCAGAGCGACTGCACGATGAGGATCGCCAGCGTCCCGAGCACCGCGAGCAGCGTGTACAGGTGGATGTAGGGGTCCATGCCCGCGAAGAAGAACGCGAGGACCAGCACCACGGAGATCGCGGTCTGGATGAATCCGGCGATGTGCGGCGATCCGTGCTTGGGGTGGGTGGCTCCGAGGGTGCGGCCGGTGCCCGGGATCAGGTTCTCCCGGCCGAGCGCGTAGAGGTAGCGCGAGGCGCAGTTGTGGAACGCCATCGAGCAGGCGAACGAGCCGGTCAGGATCAGCACCTTGAACAGGTCCACGGCCCACGCGCCGACGAGTTCCCTGGTCGGGTTGAAGAAGATCCCGGCGAACTCGGTGGCGGCGAGCTCGGGCGCCTTCACGCCGTTGGCGGCGACCGTCATCCAGGAGATGAACGTGTAGAAGAGGCCGATGCCGACGACGGAGACCAGCGTGGCCTTGGGCACGATCCTCTTGGGGTCGCGCGACTCCTCGCCGTACATCGCGGTGGACTCGAAGCCCACCCACGACCAGAAGCACATGAAGAGCCCGAGCCCGACGGCGCCGGCCGCGAGGCCGTTCGACTGGAAGGCGTTCAGCGGGTTGATCGACGAGATCATGAAGCCGTCGGGGCCGCCTCCGTGGAACAGCGTCACGGTCGCGGTGAGGCCCAGCATGAAGATCTCGGTGATCAGGAAGAAGCCGAGGACCTTGGCGGTGAGGTTGATGTCGAAGTAGGTCAGCACGGCGTTGAGGCCGAGGCCGACGAAGGCGAACACCAGCCAGTGGACGTCCACCCCGGCCATGGTCAGGAACGTGTCGTGGGCGGAGTAGGCGAAGAACCCGATGAGTGATGCCTCGAACACGACGTACGCCATGGTCGCGAGCAGGCCGGCCACCATGCCGACGACCTGGCCGAGGCCGTGCGAGATGTAGCCGTAGAAGGCGCCGGCGGAGGTGATGTGCTTCGCCATCGCGACGTAGCCGACCGAGAAGACGGTCAGCACGATGGTCGCGAACAGGTAGCCCGCAGGGGCGCCGAGGCCGTTGCCGAAGCCGAGCGCGATCGGCACGTTGCCCGTCATGGCGGTGATGGGAGCGGCGGTGGCGACGGCCATGAAGATGACGCCGGCCAGGCCGACGGCGTCCTTGCGCAGACGGCTGACGCCCTGTGTTCCGGTGGGAGGCTCGGCAGGCGAGACCGCCCGCGTCTCAAAGGTGCTCACAGGTGGGCCCTCCGGAGAGACCGTTGTAGGGGGGGATGATGTGTGCCAAGTCACACAAGGTGCGCAAATCGTGCCACCCTATGGTCGGCCCGAGCAAGACCCGTGGTGTTTCCGAATCCGCACAGAAAGAGCCATTGACGTTTTATGGTCGCCCGGCTAACTATTTGGTCCTACCGATTGACGGACCGATGGGACCGGGATGCTGGACTACGGGCTGTTCACCTTCGCGTCGAAGGACGAGGTGCTGGAGAAGTCCTCGACGTACTGGAATCCGGGGAAGACCCGGTTCTGGGTCGACTCCGGGGTCCCCCTGGTCATCGACCGCAGAGAGGGCTACTTCCTCTACGACGTCTCCGGCCGGCGCCTGATCGACGTGCACCTCAACGGGGGCACCTACAACCTGGGCCACCGCAATCCCGAGGTCGTGGCCGCGCTGAAGCAGGCCATGGACCACTTCGACATCGGCAACCACCACTTCCCCTCCCTCGCCCGTACGGCTCTCGCCGAGGCGCTGATCGCCTCGGCGCCCAAGGGTATGAGCAAGGTGATCTACGGCAGCGGCGGCGGCGAGGCCATCGACATCGCGCTCAAGACCGCGCGGCACGCCACCGGGAAGCGCAGGATCGTCTCGATCGTCAAGGCGTACCACGGGCACACCGGCCTGGCCGTCGGTACCGGGGACGACCGGTTCGCCAAGCTGTTCCTGGCAGACCGGCCGGAGGAGTTCACCCACGTTCCGTTCAACGACCTGGCGGCGATGGAGTCCGCGCTGCGCGCCCGGGACGTGGCTGCGGTGATCATGGAGACCATCCCCGCGACATACGGTTTCCCGCTGCCGGCGCCCGGCTACCTGGAGGGCGTCAAGCGGCTCTGCGAGACGTACGACGCGCTCTACATCGCCGACGAGGTGCAGACCGGGCTCATGCGCACCGGCGAGCTGTGGGCGATCACCAAGCACGGCATCACGCCCGACATCATGGTCACCGGAAAGGGCATCTCGGGCGGCCTCTACCCGATCGCGGCCGTCCTGGTCAGCGAACGCTGCGCCGGCTGGCTCACGGAGGACGGTTTCGCCCACATGGCCACCTTCGGCGGCGCCGAGCTCGGCTGCGTCGCCGCGATGAAGACGCTGGAGATCTGCAACCGGCCGCAGACCCGCTCGATCGTCCACCACGCCTCCGACCTGATCGGGCGCGGCCTTGAGCGCATCCGGGCCGACCACCCCGGCTGGTTCACCGGCATCCGGCAGAACGGCCTGGTCATCGGCCTGGAGTTCGACCACCCCGAGGGCGCCAAACACGTCATGCGGCAGCTCTACGACAACGGCGTCTGGGCGATCTTCTCCACCCTCGATCCCCGGGTGCTGCAGTACAAGCCGGGCATCCTGATCGACCCGTCGCTGGCCGAGGAGATGCTCGACCGTACGGCCCACGCGATCGCGCGGGCCGCGAAGGAGGTCCACCGATGAGCGGCCGGACGGCGACCGCGGGCAACGGCCTGCTGGAACGCGCGAGGTGGGCCTCCCGTGCCTTCGCCCGCTACGACAGGGCGACCGTGGACCGGATCGTCGCGGCCGTCGCCCGGACGGCGGCGGACAACGCGACCCGCTACGCCGAGTGGGCGGTGCGGGAAACCGGGTTCGGCGTCGCCGAGCACAAGGCGCTGAAGAACGTGGCCTGCTCGACCGGGCTGGCCGAGGCGTACGCGGGCCACGACTACGTGTCGCCGCGCACCGACGCCGCCGAGAAGATCATGTCGATTCCCCGGCCGGCCGGCGTGGTCTTCGCGCTCACGCCGTCGACGAACCCGGTCGCCACGGTCTACTTCAAGATCCTCCTGTCGCTGATGACGAGGAACGCGATCATCATCAGCCCCCATCCGATGGCCAAGGAGTGCTGCTCCGACGCCGCGCGCACGCTGGCCGAGGCCGCCGTCGCCGCGGGCGCCCCCGACGGGGTCGTCCAGGTCATCGAGGAGCCGGAGCTGCCGCTCGTCGAGGCGATGATGGCGAGCCCGCTCGTGGACGTCGTCGTCGCGACCGGAGGGACCCCGGTCGTCCGGGCCGCGTACCGGTCCGGCAACCCGGCGCTCGGCGTCGGTCCCGGCAACGTCCCGGTGCTGGTCGACCGCAGCGCCGACCTGGAGTCGGCGGCGCGGCTGATCGTGGACAGCAAGAGCTTCGACAACTCGATCCTCTGCACCAACGAGTCCGTGCTCATCGCCGAGGACGCGGTCGCCGACCGGCTCGTGTCGCTCATGCGCGGCGCCCACCTGCTGTCCGGCCCCGACCGCGACCGGGTACGCGACGCGCTCTTCCCCGGCGGGTCCTTCGACACCCGCTTCGTCGGGAAGGACGCGACCTGGATCGCCGAGCGCGCCGGCGTACGCGTGCCGCCCGGGACGAGGGTGCTGCTCGCCCCCATCGACCTCGCCGTGCCCGAGGAGCCGCTGGCCCACGAGAAGCTCTGCCCGGTGCTCGGCCTGCTCCGGGTGCCCTCGGCGAGGAGCGGGATCGACGCGGCCAGGGCGGTGCTGCGCATCACCGGAGCCGGACACTCGGCCGCGATCCACAGCACCGACCCGCGCACGATCATGGAGTTCGGCGCGGCGGTCCCGGTGCTGCGGATCTCCGTCAACGCCGGCAACAGCCTGGGCTCCTCCGGAGTCCACACGAACCTGCCGATCTCCATGACGATCGGCACCGGGTACGTCGGCGGATCGTCGGCGGGGGCGAACCTCCAGCCGGGCGATCTCGTCGACTGGACCCGGGTCGCCTACCACGTGGACGCGCCGTTCGGCGACTTCGCCGGGCTCGATCCGTGGGCGCCGCCGGACGGACCGGTCCCGCGCTATCCCGAGCCGTCCAACGCCCGCCGTACGTCCGCGGCCGCACCCGGGACGCCGTCCGGAGACCCGGGCGCGGGCCCGTCCGGCCCGGGTTCGTCCGGCCCGGGTTCGTCCGGCCCGGGTTCGTCCGGCACGGCGCAGGACACGCTGCGCGACGAGATCAGGCGGCTGATCCTCGAAGAGCTCGCGTCGCTGGTGAGGTCCTGACATGGCCGAGTTGCGCTCCTTCATCTTCATCGACCAACTCCAGCCGCAGACCATGTGCTACCTCGGCACCTGGATGCGCGGCGCGCTGCCCCGGCTCAACCAGGCGGCGCAGATCATCGAGATCGCCCCGGGCCTGGACATCGAGCCGCTCACCGACGTGGCGCTCAAGCACGCCGACGTGAAGGCGGGCGTGCTGGTCGTCGAGAGGCAGTTCGGCTACCTGGAGTTCCACGGCCAGATCGGCGAGGTCAGGGCCGCGGCCGGAGCGGTGCTCGACGCGCTCGGGGCCACCGTCGCCGACGCGGTCGCCCCCCGCATCCTCGCCTCCGAGATCGTGTCGAGCCTGGACGGGCAGCACGCCTTCCTCATCAACCGGAACCGGGTCGGCTCGCTGGCCCTGCCGGGAGAGTCGCTGTTCGTCCTGGAATGCCAGCCCGCCTCGTACGCCATCCTCGCCGTCAACGAGGCGGAGAAGGCGGCCGAGGTGAAGGTCGTCGACTACCGCATGATGGGCGCCACCGGCCGGGTGTACCTCTCCGGCCGCGAGTCCGACGTACGGCAGGCCGCCGACGCCGCGCGGCAGGCCCTCGGCGACCGCGTGCCGTCACCGGGAGGCCGGAGATGACCGAGCCGGACGAGCTTCGCCTGCTGGTCAGGGAGGTTCTGCGCGACCTTCTGCCCGCGGTGCTTCCGGCCCTGGCGGGGCGGTCCGCCGCCGGTGCGACACCGGTCGCGGAGCCTGTCGTGGAGCAGGTCGCGGTCGGGGCCGACGGCGACCTCACCGCCTTCGCCCTGCGGATCCTCGACCTCGCGACCGATCCGGAGCGCAGCGCCGACCTGCGTGCCGGACGGCTCAGGTTCCGCCTGGACCCGGCGACCGCCCGGACGGAGGCACCCGCCGAGCCCGCCGAGCCCGCTGTGGCGGCGGTGGTTCCGCCGGAGACCGTGCACCGTCACGAGAAGGGCGCCGTCACCGAGCGCCATGTCGCGGCCGCGGCGGCGGCGGGCGCGCGGCTGGTCCTCGGGCCGAGGGCCGTGCTCACCCCGCTCGCCAGGGAGCGGGTGCGCGCGAGCGGCCTCGCCGTGGAGAGGGAGGACTGATGCTGCGCGGCACCGTCACGGCCAGCGTGTGGGCCACCAAACGCATCGACGGCGTACCCGGAGGCGCCTTCCTCGAGGTCGAGCTCGACGGCGGGGCCGCCCTGGTCGCCTTCGACGTGCTCGGCACCGGCATCGGCGAGCGGGTCCTGATCGTCCAGGGCTCGGTGGCCGCCTCCTGGTTCTCCGCGCGGCAGATACCACCGCCGATCGACGCCCTGATCATCGGTTCCATCGACGACCCCCAATGAGCGGCATCCCCGCAAGCGACCCCGCCTGAAGGAGAAAACGACAATGGCGAACAACGCGATCGGCCTGATCGAGACCAAGGGTTACGTTGCGGCGCTCGCCGCCGCCGACGCCATGGTCAAGGCGGCCAACGTGACCATCGTGGGCCGCGAGCAGGTCGGCTCCGGGCTCGTGGCCGTCACCGTCATCGGTGACGTCGGCGCGGTCAAGGCGGCGACGGAGGCCGGCGCCGAGACCGCGTCCAACGTCGGCGAACTCGTCTCGGTCCACGTCATCCCGCGCCCGCACGCCGACCTGACGCGCGCCTTCAACGTCTCGACCGGTGAGTAGCGCCCCCGCCTCCCCCCGCCCCCGTGCGCGCGCCGCCAAGGCGGCGCCCGCCCCCGTGGAACCCACCTCCGGGACACCCGCGTCCGAGACCCCGCCCGCCGGCCGGCGGTCCGCGGAGTTGCGGGTCTACCTGCTGGTGGAGAACCTGCGGCGGCAGTTCACGGCGGCGATGGCGGCGCCCACCCGCGCCCGCGGCTACCCGCCGTACGAGGGGCAACACGCGCTCATCGTCGAGGTCGCCCCCGGCCTGGCGATCGAGCGGGTCATCGACCTCGCGCTGCGCGCCGTACCGTCCGTCGAGCCCGGCATCCTGTTCGTCGAGCGGCAGTTCGGCGTGCTGGAGGTGCACGGCTCCTCCCTGGACGACGTACGGCGGGCCGGCCAGGCCATCCTCGACGGCATCGGCGCGTCGGCCGGAGACCAGCTCCGGCCGCGCATCCTCTACACCGACGTCATCGAGGAGATCACCGACCAGCACGCGGTGCTCGTCAACCGCAACCGGCAGGCGTCGATGGTGCTGCCGGGGGAGACGCTGCTGGTCTGCGAGATGACCCCTGCGCTGTTCGCGACCGTCGCGGCCAACGAGGCCGAGGCGGCCGCGCCCGACATCACCCTCGTCGACGTGCAGATGATCGGGTCGGCCGGGCGGCTGTACATCAGCGGCCGTCCCGGCTCCGTACGCGCGGCCCGCGACGCGATCGTCCGGGTCCTGGAGTCCGTCGAGGGCCGGGATCACTGAAAGGCGCCGGACGGCCCCGGCCGGCGCCTCGGCGAAGATCCGCGGGATGCACCCGGAAACGATCCAGGAACGTCCCGCGATGTGCGAAGGGCCACGACCTGGAAGCGGGCCGCGCCCGCGGCCCACCCATAGGAGCCACGAGAGCCCTAGGAGAACGAATGCAGGTCCACGACCTGTCCGGGGGAGACGACGTGCTCGCCCGAATCGAGAAGGTCGCCCGCGGCGCCCTCCGGCGGTACGACGTCTCCGCGGACGCCGACGTGAGCCTCCTCAACGTCTCGGAGAACGCCACCTTCGCGGTGGACGACCGCGGATCCCGGACGATCCTGCGGGTGCACCGGCTCGGCTACCACTCGCCGGAGGCGATCGCCTCCGAACTCGACTGGCTGGGCGCGCTACGCGCCGAGGCCGGGATACGGACCCCCACGGTGCTGCCCGCCCGCGACGGATCGCGGGTCGTCACCGTGGAGGATCCGGGGGCCGAGCCGCGCCGATGCGTGATGTTCGAGTTCCTCCCCGGCGCGGAGCCCGCCGAGGACCGCCTGGTCGAGGAGTTCGAGCCGCTGGGGGCGATCACCGCGCGCATGCACCGGCACGCCCGCGGGTGGGCACGGCCGGCCGCGTTCACCCGCTTCCACTGGGACGCCGACGCCGCGTTCGGCCCGGCCCCCCGGTGGGGCAGATGGCAGGACGGCGTGGGCGTGGACCGCGAGGCCCTCGCCGTGCTCTCCCGGCTGGAGGCGGAGTTGCGCGACCGGCTGGCGAGGTTCGGCAGGGGGCCGGAACGCTACGGCCTGATCCACGCCGACCTGCGGCTGGCCAACCTGCTCGTCGACGACGCCGCCGGGACGAGCGTCATCGACTTCGACGACTGCGGCCTCGGCTGGTATCTCTACGACCTCGGCGCGGCCGTCAGCTTCATCGAGCACCATCCCCTGGTGCCGCGGATGATCGACTCCTGGGTCCGCGGCTACCGGACCGTGCTCGACCTCCCGCAGGAGGACGAGGACGAGATCTGGACGTTCATCATGCTCCGCCGCCTGCTCCTGGTCGCCTGGATCGGCTCTCACTCGGCCGCCGACGTCGCCGGGGAACTGGGCGCCGGGTACACCCACGGCAGCTGCGAGCTCGCCGAGCGTTACCTCACCGGATCACTCTGAAACGGACTCTGAAGGAGTGCGTGTGTTCACCTCAGTCGCGGGTCGGTCGGTCGTCGTCACCGGCGGAAGCAAGGGCATCGGCAAGGGCATCGCGCGGGTCTTCGCCCGTGCGGGCGCGAACGTGCTGATCGTGGGCAGGGACGAGAGCGGCCTGAAGGCGGCGGCCGAGGAGCTCGGCGCGACCCACGTCGTCGCGGACGTCTCCCGCGCCGACGACTGCGCGCGGATCGCGGAGACCGCCGCGGAACGGTACGGCGGCGTGGACGTCCTCTGCGCCAATGCCGGGATATTTCCTGACAAGAAATTGGCGGACATGACCGAGGCCGACATCGACGAGGTCTTCGGCGTCAACCTCAAGGGCACCATGCTTACCGTACGGGCGTGCCTGCCCGCGCTGGAGGCGTCCGGACGCGGGCGGGTGATCCTGACGTCCTCCATCACCGGCCCCTTCACCGGGTTTCCCGGCTGGTCGCACTACGGCGCGAGCAAGGCGGGCCAGCTCGGCTTCATGCGTACGGCGGCGCTGGAGCTGGCGTCCAAGGGCATCACGGTCAACGCCGTCCTGCCCGGCAACATCATGACCGAGGGCCTGGCCGGCCTGGGGGAGGAGTACCTGCGCTCCATGGAGGCCGCGATCCCGATGCGCAGGCTCGGCTCGGTCGAGGACATCGGCAACGCCTGCCTCTTCCTCGCCACCGACGAGGCGGCGTTCATCACCGGACACTCCCTCGTCGTGGACGGCGGCCAGGTCCTGCCGGAATCGCAGGAAGCACTCGACGTAGTGTGATCTAATCGGGCGGACCTATGGTTCTTCATGGTTCTTCATGGTTCGCCGCCGTTGAATGAGGTGAGTGAGGTGTCCCGCGACCTGGACGGCGAGTCCGCGGTCGATACGGCTCGGCAGGAGGTCCTCCGGCTGATCTCGACTGGCGAGCTCCAGCCGGGGCAGCGGCTCGGTTCCGAGCGGGAGCTCGCCTCCCGGATGGGCGTCAGCCGTACCACCCTCCGCACGGCGCTCGGCCTGCTCGAACAGGTCGGCACCGTGCGCAGGGTGCCCGGCCGCGGCGGAGGCACCTTCGTCAGCGGCACCAAGGTCGAGCGCGACCTGTCGAGCGTCGTGGGCGTGCCCGACCTGCTGCGCGAGCAGGGGTTCACCGCCGGGTCGCGGGTGGTCAGGGCCACCATCGCGGGCTCCGACGAGCCGACGGCGGCGGCCCTCGGCATCCAGCCCGGCGACCTCGTGACCGAGATCGTCCGCATCCGGTTCGCCGACGGCGTCCCCCTGTCCCTGGAGCAGGCGCGGTTCCCCGCGATGCGCTTCCCCGGCCTGCTGGAGCAGCCGCTCGGCGGATCCGTCTACGAGCTGCTCGCCGGCCAGTACGGCGTACGCCCCGCCGCCGCGCTGGAGCGCATCGAGGCGGTGTCGGCGGGTGAGGAGGAGGCGGCGGTCCTCGGAGTCGAGCCGGGCGTCCCCGTGCTGGCCATCACCCGCACCACGTCGGACGAGCAGGGCGTCCCGTTCGAGTTCTCGCAGGACGTCTTCCGGGGCGACCGCACCCGCATCCTCGTCCATGTCAGCGGGGCGACCGGCACCACGCACTCGGCACGCGAGCAGGGACGGCTGGTCCGCTTCCCGGACGAGCGGCCGAAGGACTGACCGTCTCCGCGTGCCCGGCCGTACGCCGGGGTAGGGGTCGGGGCAGACCCGCGCGAGAGGAATCCCCGCCGTGGACCGCATCCCGCCGGACCGCATCCCGCCCGCCCCCGGCCCGATCAGGATCGCGAGCGCGCCCGTCAGCTTCGGCGTCTACGCGGCCGAGGGCGCGGCGATCGGCCCCGACGAGATGCTCGCCACGATGCGCGACGCCGGATACGCCGGCACGGACTCCGGCCCCATCGGCTATCTGGGGACCGGAGCGGAGCTGGCCGGGCGGCTCACGCGGTACGGCCTCGGCCTGGCGGGCGGCTGGGTGGACCTCCGGTACGGCGACGCAGGTGGGTTCGAGGAGGACCTGGCCGCGCTGGACGCGGCCCTGGACGTCTTCGCCGGGGTCCCCGTGGACGACGCCAGGTTCGCGCCGCGGCCGACGCTCGCCTGCCCGCCGAACCTGGCCAGGTTCGCCCGGCCCGGGGCGCCGGTGGACCCGGGGCTCGGGCTGACCCATGAGGAGTGGGCGGGCTTCGCCGTCCGGGTGCTCCGCGCCGCCGCCCGGTGCAGAGACCGGGGCCTGGAGCCCGTCTTCCACCACCACCTCGGCACCGACGTGGAGACCCCCGGGGAGATCGAGCGGCTCCTCGAACTGACCGACGTGTCCCTCTGCCTGGACACCGGGCACCTGTGGCTCGCGGGCGGCGATCCGGTGGCCGCGATCGGCCGCTGGGCCGGCCGGATCCGGCAGGTGCACGTGAAGGACGCCTCCCGCGACACGCTCGCCCGGGTCCGCGCGGCGGGCGGCGACCTGTGGGAGGCCGTCCGCGGCGGGGTCTTCCCGCCGCTCGGCGCGGGTGACCTCGACGTCGAGGGCGTGGTCCGCGAGCTCGGGCGGGCCGGCTACGAGGGGTGGGTCGTCGTCGAGCAGGACGTCGCCGGCGGCGGCAGGGATCCGGGCCGGGTCGCCGCCGACCAGCGGGCCAACCTGGATCGGCTGGCCCGGGCGGGGCTGGTCGGCGGCCACACGGTCCGCTGACCCCGCGATCTCCTCACGGATACTGGTTCGGGATGATTCGATCACGAATCGGTGACCGCTCCCCCCGAACCGCGATATTTCGTGCTTCGGCGCGGCAGGGTGGGAGCCATCCCCACACGATGGAGGCGACAGGTGGCTCTGGCTCGGGTGGCGCGACTGCCCGCCTCGGCGGCCCTGCCGTACACGCTGCGACGGGACACGGCGGGCGCGGCGGCACGGGAGGGGGCCCTCGCGGCCTTCCGCGGCGCGCACAGGACGACCACGGTGGCGAAGGTCCTCGCGACCGCGTCCCGGGTGGCGACGCGCAAGCGGCCGGTCGCCGCGCTCAACGGCGTAGCCGCGAGCGACTGGTTCTGCTTCGACGCCAAGGACGACGCCACCGAGAAGTGGTACCCCCAGGGCCTGTCGTGCGGCTCCGACGCCGGACTGAGCAGCCCGTCGGCGTTCGCGGTCAGCTGGTACTGGAAACCCGACCCCACGGCCGAGCCGGAGCGGGGCATCCGGGTCAGCTTCCTCAACGTGGCCACGCTCCGGTACGCCCATGTGCTGCTGGTGGAGCCGGACGCCGACGGGAACCCCACGCCGATCAACGTGCACGCGGGCGGGCTCGTCTGGTACAAGGACCTGCTCTACGTGCCCGACACCACGGGCGGCCTGCGGATCTTCGACCTGCGCGACCTGAGCGAGGGCGGGCTCTTCGGCTACTCGTTCATGCTGCCGCAGTCGGACATGTGGCACTGCGACCCGGCGCTCGGCGCGAGGTTCTCGTTCGCCTCGCTGGACCGGAGCGCCGACCCCGTCCTGCTCGTGTCCGGCGAGTACCTCACCTCGGGCACCGGGCGGGTGGTCCGCTGGGCCCTCGCCGCCGACGGCACCCTCGCGGCGGACGCGGACGGCACGGCCGTTCCGGTCGACGCGTACAACAGCCCCGGCCAGAAGATCCAGGGCGCGGTCTCCTACAAGGGGCGCTGGTACTTCAGCCAGTCCGGCGGCACCGGCGCGAACGACCGGCTGCTCACCGCGCTCCCCGGGCAGGTCGTACAGGAGCGCAAGTACCCCAAGGGGCCGGAGGACCTCACCGTGTGGCGGGGCAAGAACACGGTCTGGACCGTGGCCGAGAAGCCCAGGGGCCGGGTCATCTTCGGCGTCCCTTTGTAACCCGCCGTCACCACGTATCGTGGCCGCATGGTGCTCGAACCCGGCGGCAGGGACGTGAAGATCACCAACCCGGACCGCGTGGTCTTCCCGCGGACGGGACACACCAAGCGCGACCTGGTCGCCTACTACCAGGCGGTGGCCGAGGGGGCCCTGCGCGGCGTCGCGGACCGTCCGGTGATCCTCAAGCGGTACGTCCACGGCGTCGAGGACGCGCCGTTCTTCCAGAAGCGGGCACCCGCGAAGCGGCCCGAGTGGATCGAGGTCGTGGAGTTCTCCTACCCCTCCGGGCGCAGCGCCGACGAGGTGGTCATCCGCGATCTCGCGCACCTCCTCTGGACGGTCAACCTGGGCTGCGTCGACCTCAACCCTCATCCCGTACGCGCGGCGGACCTCGACCACCCCGACGAGCTGCGGATCGACCTGGACCCGGTGCCCGGCGTCGGGTGGGAGCAGATCGTCAGGGTCGCCCTGCACGCCAGGGACGTGCTGGAGGACCACGGCCTGGCCGCCTGGCCCAAGACGTCGGGCTCGCGCGGCTTCCACGTCTACTCCCGCATCGCGGCCCGGTGGACGTTCCGCGAGGTACGGCGGGCCGCCGAGGCGGTCGCCCGCGAGGTGGAGCGGCGCGCCCCCGAGATCGCGACCAGCCGCTGGTGGAAGGAGGAGCGGCAGGGCGTCTTCGTGGACTACAACCAGAACGCCAGGGACCGGACCGTCGCCTCGGCGTACTCGGTGCGGCCCACCGGTCACGTCTCCACACCCCTCCACTGGGACGAGGTGGAGCGGTGCCGCCCGGACGCGTTCACGCTCACCACGGTCCCCGACCGCCTCGCCGGGACCGGCGACCCCTGGGCGCCCATGGACGAGACGGCCGGATCACTGGACGGGCTGCTCGAACTCGCCGAGGCGCAGGGCCCCCGGCCCGCGCCCGCCAATAAGGCCAAAGAGGCCAAAGAGGCCAAAGCGGCCGAACACGCCGCGGACTCCGCGGACTCCGGGGAGACCAGGGGCCGCCGCCGTTCGGTCATGCCCCTCATCGAGATCGCCCGCGCCGAGACCGTGGACGAGGCCATGGCCGGGTTCGAGCGCTGGAAGGCCCGCCATCCCGGCGCCGCCCGCCTGCTCAGGCCCGCCGACGTGCTCGTCGACTCCATGCGCGGCCGCAGCTCCACCTGGACCCGGATCCGGGTGAACCTCCAGCACGTCCCCGAGGCGGAACGACCCGACCAGGAGCCGCTCGACGTCGACTACGACCCCTGGCGCGGCCGGTAGACCTCCCACAGCTCGCCCAGGAAGAACCGGCCGAACCTGGCCAGCGCGGCCGTGCCCCCCGGCCCCTCCGTACGGAACGTCGTGAGCATCCGGGCCAGGTCGGACGGCAGCACGTGCAGCGTTCCCGCCGCGAGGACCGGCGTGCCGTCGTCCTCCATCTCGTCGGCCGGACGGCCGTCGAGCAGCCGCGCGAGCATCGTCGTGGTGTCCGGCCACACCCGGGTCGGCGGGCCGGGACGCACGTCCTTCCAGCCCACGAGGGTGCGGGGCCGGCCCTCGCCGTCGGTGAACTGCAACCGGTAGCGCATCTCCCTGCGGTCCGGGCTGTCGCCCGGGGCGAAGAGGTTGAACCAGCCCCGCTCGACCGGACGCCGGCCCCCGCATGCGGCGGCGTCGATCCATCCCTCGGCCCGGGCGGGATGCTCCGGCTCGGCCAGGAAGCGGTCCACGTCGTCGGCGGTGACCGTCAGCCGGAACGCGAACCGGCCCCCCTCGGGCATGCCGTCGAGCTCGCGCGGGTCGGTCGCGCCGGGGGCGAGGAAACCGCGCATCTCCTCCACGAACGACAGCGACGTGCGCCCGCCCGACCGGTCCGGGCCACCCAGATGGGCCGGTCCGTCCGGGCGGTCGCACGCCGCGTCTCCCCCCACACCCGCCGGGAGGACCGGTGGCCCGGCCTCCAGCAGGCGCGTACACATGCGGTCCGCGAGGGCCGCGATCGTGAGCGACGGGTTCGCCCCCACCGGGCCCGGCATCGCGGCCCCGTCCGCGACGAACAGGCCGGGGAAGCCGAAGACCTCGCCGTGGGCGTCACACACCCCCTCACCGGGGTGGCGGCCCATGGGCGCGCCGCCGAGCGGATGCACGGTGATCGTCCGCTCGCGGTGCCGCGCCGGGCTGTCGGCGTACTCGGCCCCGAGGACATGGCCGATCCGCCGCATGGTGGCCCGCACCCGCTCGACGTACACCTCGCTCGTCTCCGCCGTCCACACGACGTCGAGCCGCCCGTCCCTGAGCCTGAGCTCGCCGTCCGGAACGTCCCTGCCCATGCCGAGCAGCGGCAGCGAGCTCCCCGAGAGGTCGCCCGGCCCGAGCAGTGCGGCGATCTCCGCCGACATGTTGGTGTCGTGCCCGGCCAGGGCGCGCAGCCGGTCCACGACGAAGCGGGCCACCCGGCCCAGCTCGCCGCGCACGTCGGCGCCCTCGACCAGCCAGTCGACGAACCCCGGATAGCCGCCCTCCTCGATGTAGGCCCCCCGGCCTCCCTCGCCGTCCGGCAGCCGGATGGCGCTGGTGATGACCGGCCCGTGGCTGGCGCTGACCGGCAGCGTGCGGCTGCGGTCCCTGGCCCGGAGCAGGAAGGAGAGGATGTCGCCGTTGCCGGAGAACCGGGTGCCGAGCGTCCCGCTGAGGCCGGGCAGGCGCGCCCGGCTCTTCAGCAGCAGGTACGACGTCCCGAGCGTGCCCGCGGCGAGCACGAGACGATCACACGTGATCGTGCCCGCGGATCGCCGATCCGGATCGGCGGGGTCGTGCCGCACGTAGTCGACCGCGTACCCGCCGCCGTGCCCGCCGCCGTGCCCGCGCCCATGTCGTGGCCCGATCGTCTTGACCTCGTGCAGGGTGCGCAGGTCGGCGCCGTGGTGCCGGGCCGCGGCGAGATAGGTGTGGTCGAGGCTGTTCTTGGCCCCGTCGTTGCAGCCGATGTCGCACTCGCCGCACAACCGGCAGGTACGGCGCAGCACGCCGTGCATGCTGCCGTAATGGGGGTCGGCGACGGGCAGTCCGAGGCCCGGCTCCGCGCCGGGGGAGGGGGCGAAGCTGATCGCCAGCGGCGGCAGCCGCCAGTCGAGGCCCAGCTCGGCCGCCGCGTCCCGCATCGCCCCGGTCTTGAGCGTGCCCGAGTAGGCGGGCCGGTCGAACGGGTACGGTGTGACGCCGATCATGCGCTCCACCGCGTCGTAGTGCGGGTCGAGGTCGGCGCGGCTCACCGGCCAGCACTCGTACCCGCCGCCCGGCAGCGGCTCCTCGTGGACGAAGGTGTTCTCGTCCTTGCGCAGCAGCACGTTGGCGTAGATCAGCGAGCCGCCGCCGAGGCCGCTCGCCACCACCGAGTCGCAGTCGCGGAAGCTCCACACGTCGAACATGCCGTACAGGTTCTCGGCCGGGTCCCAGAAGGCGCGGCCCATCTGTGAAGGGCTGCGCGGGAACGATCCCGGCGGGTACGGCCGGCCGCGCTCCAGCACGACCACCGAGAGCCCGGCCTCGGCGAGCCGGTAGGCCGTGACAGAGCCGCCGAAACCGGAACCGACGACGACGACGTCCACATGTTCGGTGTCAGATGCCACGTCAGTGCCGCTTCAGGAAGTCGAGGATGCGCGGGAACACGTCCACGTGCGCGTTCTTGCCGATCATCGGGTCGATGTGCCCGTAACCGGGCAGGATCTCCAGCTCGTGCCGCCCGGGCGCGGCCCGCTCCAGGATCCGGTGGGCGACGATGTTGGAGTCGGTGAACACGTCGTTGTGGTCGCCCGTCAGGAAGAGGATCGGCGTGGTGACCCGCCCCGGGTTCGCCAGGTGGTGCGCGAGATAGTCGCCGGGGAGGCCGGCGTGCCGCGGGTCGCCGGGATCGTGCCGCACCACCCGTCCCGCCGTGACCATCGCCGCGACGTGCCGGTAGTAGTGCAGGCCGGACGCGCCGTTCAGGTCGGCCAGCCGCTCGTGCACGTGCGTCTCCGGGTGGAGGTTGCCGTGCCGGTACATCGCGGGCCTGCCGCTGCCCCACATGAAGCTCTGCATGTGGCAGGCCGGTTCCCGGCACTCGGGATGGGCCAGCGAGATCGCCCCGGCCAGCAGGCGACGGCGGGAGAGCGGCGGCGCGTCCGCGAACCGCGGGTCCAGGCAGGACAGGCCGACCGCGTGCTCCAGGAGGGCGGGGCCGAGCCTCAGCTTGAGCCGCGCCCACGGGTGGACCCGCGGGATCGGCCCGACGCTGTTCGCGACCAGGCTGGCGACGCCGCTGCCGGGACCGTCGTCATCGGTGTCAAGCGCGCCCCCGAACAGGCTCATGTGGAACGACACCGACCCCAGGCAGTGCGCGATCACATGGATCCGCCGCGCCCCAACGTGGCGGCGGAGTTCACGTAACGCGGCCGGGTGGTCGAAGTGCGCGATGTCGTCCAGCGTGTGCCTGCGCGTCTCGACGTTGTACGGGAACCGGTTGCTCATCCGGAAGTCGAGCGCCCAGACGTCCCCGAACCCGTTGCCGTGCAGGAACCTGACCAGGTTCGTGTGCTCCGGCATGATGAACATGTCGCTGGACGAGGTCAGTCCGTGGACCAACAGCACGACGTCGCCCTCCGACGCGCCGGCGCCGGGGTCGAGGAACCGGGTCAGTGTGAGCCCGAGATCGTCCTCGGTCGTGAACGGGTGGACCGACACGGTCGCGCCGGACACACCGTCCAGCGTGAAACGCGGAATGCTGTGGCCCATCTCGTTACTCCTCCTTGACGGCGTTCATGTTCCCAACACCGCGGGTATCGGCGGCATCGTGGAAAACCCGTACATCTCCCGTACAGACGTCACTCAGGTTCAAGGGAGTTCCGTACGGGCCGGACGGGCCGGTCCGGATCGGGGACGGGCCGGCTCGGATCAGCCGGAACGACTCAGGGCCGTCGCCACGCCGACCCGCGACGAGACGTCGAGCTTGGCGAAGATCCGCGAGAGGTGCGTCTCGACGGTCCTGACGCTGAGGAACAACCGCTGCGCGACCTGCTGGTTGGTGAGCCCGTCGGCGACCAGCATGGCCACCTCCAGCTCCCTCGGAGAGAGCCCGAACGGCGTGTCCGCCTTCCCGGCGGGCGCGCCCGCGACCCGCACTCCGAGGCGGCGCAGCTCGCGGTCGGTCCGCGCCTTGAGGTTCCGCGCGCCGCACGTCTCGAAGGCGGCGGCCGCGGCCTTCAGGTCCTCCCGGGCCCGCGCCCGCTCCCCGGCCTCCAGGTGCGCCAGACCGGCGACCAGCAGGGCCCGCCCGGCGTCGAGCCGCCGCTCCGCCACGGCCAGCAGGCCGGCCGCCTCCCGCGCGGCCGCCGCGGCGCGGGCCGGTGCGTCCGCCCGCAGCGCGTGCGCCCGGGCGAGCGGGATGAGCCCACGGAAGGCGGGCAGGCCGGGATCCTCGAGCGTGGCGGCCCGGTCCGCCCAGGCCGCTGACTGGTCCTGGCGTCCGAGCTCCGCCGCCGCCCGCGCGAGCGTCTCGCAGCAGAGCAGCAGCGTCCCCCGGTCCAGCCGGGGCGCGGAGAACCTGTCACAGGCGTCCAGCACGGCCTCCGCGCCCTCCTCCAGGCGACCGGCGTTGATCAGGGCCTGGCCCCGCGCGTGCCGGGCCATCGCCCCCCAGACCTCCCCGCCGCCCACGCCGCGCTGTACCGCCTCCTCGCCGGCCAGGATCGCCGCGTCGTCGTCACCGGACCAGGACGCGGCGAGGCAACGCTGGGTGAGCGCGAAGACGAGCTGCTGCCCGGAGTCGAGCAGCCGCGCCTCACCCTCCGACTCCTCCGCCGTCGCCAGGGCGTCGGCCAGCCGGCCGGCCATGACCAGGGTTCGCGCCTTGCCCGCCAGAAGGTGCGTCAGGATGTAGCTCTGCCCGGTCGCCGCGGCCACCGCCGCCGCCCGGTCGAAGTGCCGCAGGGCCTCGCCGTACCTGCCGAGGTTCATCTCGGCCCAGCACAGCCACGCGATGGCGTCCAGCCACTCGGCCAGGTGGTCGTCGGGTGCGGCGGCCATCAGCCTCCCGGCCGACTCGGCGTAGCGCACGGCCTCGTCCGTACGGCCCGCCGCGTACGCCGACATGGGCCGCAGCGCCGCCACCGCCACCGCGAGGCCGGGCTCCCAGTCCTCCGCGGCGTCCGGCATCAGGTCGAGTACGGCCTGCGCCGCGTCGAAGTCGACCCGCATGAGGCTCTCGGCCACCAGCCGCATGCGCAGCGGAACGGCGGCGGCCGCCCGCGGGTTGGGCATCCGGCCCAGCTCGTCGAGGAGCAGGGCGCGGGCCTCGTGCGGGCGGTCGAGCTGGCGCTCCATCAGCGCGCACAGCCGCGCCGCCCGGCCTCTTCGGGGATAGTCGTCGCCCGGCAGCATGCGCAGGAGCTCGCGGGCGGTGTCCCGGCCCTCCGCCAACCTCCCGCTGACGCCCTGGGCCCGGCTGAGCTCCAGCAGCAGCTCCATGCGGGAGTCGCGGGTGGCGGGGGCGTCGGGCATCAGCCGTACCGCCGCCTGCAGCCAGTGCGCGGACGTGGCGGGCGCGTGCGCGGCGACCGCGCGGGCCGCGTCGACCAGCACCTCGACGGCGCGCTGGTCTCCGAACGACCCAGAACGCTCCAGATGGCCCGCCTGCGCGACGGCGGGCGCGCCCAGCGCGGCCAGCCTGGCGGCGATCCGCCCGTGTGCGGCCACCCGCCAGCCGGCCGCCGCCGACTCGTAGACGGCACGCCGGACCAGCGGATGGCGGAACCGGAACCGGCCGCCGTGCGCCCGGACGATGTCGCGCTGGGCCAGCTCGTCCAGGGCGTCGAGCGCGGACGCCCTGGGGACCTCGGCCGCGACGGCGGCGATGGCCGGGTCGAACTCGTCGGCCGCGACGGCGGCGCCCTGCGCCACCAGCAGGGCGCCGGGCGACAGCTCGCCCAGCTCGACCTGGAGCGCCGCGAGCACGGTGGGCGGCAGCGCCCCCATCGGCTCCGGCGCGTCGCCGTCCATCCTGGCCAGCGCCTCAAGGTAGAAGGGGTTGCCCCCGCTCGCCTCGTACAGGGCCCGGCCGCGCCCCTTGCTGAACCGCGGGCCGAGGAGTTCGTCGGCCTCCTCCGGGGCGAGGGGCCCGACCGTGATCTCGTGACCGCGCGCGCCCGCGCCCAGGGGCAGCGTCGCCAGCCGCGGCGGGGCCTGGGCCGGGCGGAAGGCGACCGCGAGCAGCACCGGCCCGGTCGGCGGGTGGCGCGTGACGTGGTCGAGGAACTCCAGCGAGCTCTCGTCGGCCCAGTGCACGTCGTCGAGGATCAGCACGAGCCCGCGCGGCGCCGACAGCGTGTCGACCATCTGCCGCACGGCGCGGTAGAGCCGGTAGCGCGCCAGGCCGCCCCGATCCGGGCCCGGCTCCCCGGACTCCTCCTGCGCCCCGGAACGCGCGGGTTCCGCGTGGTGCCCGGTGTGATGCGAAGTGAGGGAGGGGAACACCGTCGCCAGCAGCCGGGCCGTCGTGGGTCCGAGAATGTCCGTGATGTCCGCGCGCCGGGTCTCCAAATGGTCGTCGAGCGCGTCCACCAGCGGGCTGAACGGCATCATCTGCTCGAACTCGGCGGCCCGGCCCCACATCGTGACGCGGCCGAGGTCCGCGGCCATCGTGGCGAGCTCACCGAGCAGCCGGGTCTTGCCCGCGCCGGGCTCGCCCGCCAGCGCGAGAAACCGGAACCCGTCCCGCCCGATCGCGCCGAGCGCGTCGTGCAGAGCGCCCAGCGCGTCCCGCCGTCCGACCAGCGGCGTGGGAGCGCCCGGTACGGCTGGCCCGGCCGTACGACCCTCCATGCCCACCCCAACAACGACGCGTTCCGCGTCACGACGAGTTCACGCCGACATCATTGGTAAGGCACTTTACAGATCTTGTCCCGCGATAGCAGTACATATCATCCGGAATTGCACAAAATCCACTCTGTGCGGCACGGTGCGGCACTGTGCGGCTCAGATCCGGGCCCGCGGATCGGATCCCGGGCCGGTGGCGGTGGTCAGGGGACGGGTGGGGCCTCCGGTGCCCGTTCGTATCCCTGCTCCAGTCTCCGCTCCAGCCGGAACAGGTGCCAGTAGCCGATCGAGACGCCCCACACGACGACGAACAACCCGACGATGACGAAGCCGACGTTGTTGAGGTCGAGTCCGGAGATCCACGCCGTCGCGGGATTGTCCAGGCCGAAGTCGTCGCGCAGGATCGCCACCAGCTCGATGCTCCCGATGACCAGCGCGACCGCGACCGAGAGCCCGGTGACGGTGATGTTGTAGTACACCTTGCGGATCGGATTGGCGAACGCCCAGCCGTACGCGACGTTCATGAAGGTGCCGTCGATCGTGTCGAGCAGCGTCATCCCGGCGGCGAACAGCAGCGGCAGCACGATGATCACATGCCAGGGCAGCCCGCCGACGGCGCCCGTCCCGGCCAGGACGAGCATCGTGACCTCGGTCGCGGTGTCGAACCCCAGCCCGAACACGAGCCCGAGCGGGAACATCTGCACCGGACTCCGGACGGACCGGGTGAGCCCGCCGAGGAAGCGGTTGAGGAACCCCCGGCTGTTGAGCCGGTTCTCCAGCTCGGCCTCGTCGAAGTCTCCCCTGCGCATCCTCCGGAACACCTTCACGATGCCGATCAGGGCGGCGAGGTTGAGCAGGCCGATCAGGTAGAGGAAGCCGGCCGAGACGCCGGTGCCCAGGAAGCTCAGCACGTGGTGGGCCGTGGACCGCTCGGAGGTCAGCATCCCGACCCCGCGTGCTCCGACCAGGATGATCAGCGCCAGGATCAGGACCACGCTGGAGTGGCCGAGCGCGAACCAGAAGCCCACCGACACCGGTTTGCGCCCGCCGTCGTTCATCAGTTTGCGCGTGGTGTTGTCGATCGCCGCGAGGTGGTCCGCGTCGAACGCGTGCCGCATGCCGAGGGTGTAGGCGGTGACGCCCAGTCCGAGACCGAAGACCTGGGAGCCGATCGTGTAGTGCCCCGGCAACACGCCCAGCAGCAGCGTGCCCCAGGCGACGGCATGAAGAAGGACGATCACCGCGGCCATCGCGCCGATGCGGGTCCAGTCCCGCCGGTCGATGCCTTTGTGAGGATTCGCGGTGATCGCCCTAGCTCGATCAGAGAGCACGTCTACACCATTTCCAGGCGGGCGCGTACCTCTTTCATCTTCGCCCGGAGCTCCTCTTCGGTGATGACGTCCCGGTCCATGAGCGAGTGCGCGACGATCAGGGCCGAGCGTGTGTGAACGGGGAACCGGGCGTAGACCGACTCGCCGAGACGGTCCTCCGCCTGGCGGCGCTCCAGGTTGTCCAGCGTCCCCCCGGAGGAGAGGCACTCGCAGGTCGCCTGCATGGCGGACTCCCAGGGAGCGGGCGTCCGCTCACCGCACACCAGATCGGCACTCGTCCGTTCCTCCACGTCGCCCAGGGTGCTCATGAGCACGTCGTACGGGCGGTTTCCGCCGCTCATCGCTTGTGCCCCCCGCTCCGTCCCTTGGGCTGCTTGGGGACCTGGGAGGCGGTCACGTCCGCGCGGGGCAGCGCGACCCCGATGAGGCAGTCGCGGGTGACGATGGCGGCGAGCTGGTCCTCGTTCCATCCGTCGGTGCCCTCGGGCCGCATGGGCATCACCATGAACCGCGACTTCTGGTTGGAGTCGTGCACCCGCAACTCGACGTCCGGCGGGAGGTGCAGGCCGAACTCGGCGAGCACCTGGCGCGGCCAGCGGACCATCCGGCGGCGGTAGTTCGGCGTCCGGTACCAGTCCGGCGACATCCCGAGAACGGGCCGGGGATAGCACGAGCACAGCGTGCACACGATCACGTTGTGCACCTTCGGCGTGTTCTCCAGGACGTAGAAGAAGGTGTAGTCGCTGGGCGTCCCCTGGCCGGTCGGCTGCAGCCAGTCGACGCCCACCTCCTTGCTGGTCTCGGTGCCGTTGCTCAGCAGCCGCTCCTTGAACGCCGGGTCCAGCCAGCTCCTGGCGGTCATCCGGGAGCCCACGGTGTACGTGCGGGACTCCGCCCATTCGGAGAACCGGCGGTGGTCGTCCGCCGAGAACAGGCCCTTCTCGATCGCGAGTTCGCGCACCGCGAGTTCGAGTACCTCGAACTCGGTGAGCGGTGACTCCTCGAGCGGAGCGTGGCTGTGCGTCGTGCTCATTTCTTCCCCTTGCCTGCTGGTTCGAGCCACATCTCCGAACACTCGGTCTCGAGCGTGTCGATCTCGAAGCCGGTGTAGTCCGGCCAGAGGTCGGTCTGCTTGAAGCGCACGACGTAGAAGGGGGTGTACCGCCCCTTCTCCATGATGTCGAACGCCTCGTCCTCGGGAACGATCCACGCGGGCCGATGCTCCACCACCGTGCCGGTCTGGCCGCGGGTGAAGCCCTGGGTCCGGGTGTGGAACATCGTCGTCGCGTCGCGAACGGTGACCCTGTCGCCGACCTGGAATCGCGGGGTCATCGTCTTCATGAGCGCTTCCTTTCCAGGCGGGTCCGCACCTCGTCGAGCTTGTGGCCGAGTTCGTCGGTGGTGATGAGTCCCCGGTCGACGAGGGCCTTCGCCGCCGTCGTGATCCAGCGGGCGTAGTACGGAAGCCCGAAGTACTGCGTGGCGCCGAGGTCGTTCTCGCGGCGCCGCCGTTCCTCGGAGTTCCACACCCCACGCCACCCGAGGCATTCGCAGGTGAGGTAGGTGTTCATCTCCCAGTCCTCCTCACCCTTCTCCGTGAACGGAACGGGCGTGTCGGGCTGGCCGCCGACGTCGTGGAGCACCTTGCGCAGGGCGTCGTACAGCTCGTTGGAGATCTCGTACGGAGAGTCCAGCGGAAGGCGATCCGCGGGGCTCAGGTTCGAGGCCTGTCTCTGCAGTTGGTCGTACTGCGTCGAGGTCGTTGCCATTGAAGTCTCCGTTCATTCGGAGAATCGGTCTGAGGGCAGATACCCGTGCGGCCGTCCTGAGCGTCCCGCGAAACGCATTCTTGGCATCGGGATGCGATTTCTTGCCGGGTTCGCCGCGGGGTTTTCCCCGGCCCTCGCGCGATGTTCCGAGCCGTCCACCCGGCCGGGACAGCAGGGCGCACACGACCGCTCCCCGCCCGTGTTCCCGAGGTTCGTGACGATCGTCTTCGCAGGTAGGCGGCCTAATGTGGCCCAGTACACGACGCCGGTCCTGTCGAGTCAAGCAGCCGGGGGGATCCATGGGGATGGATCGAAACGGGGAGAGGAGTCCGGCGGAAAATCAGACGGATCCTTTCCGTCCCGATGCCGCCGTCCGGTTGCCGTCCCGCGTTTTCCGGCTCGCGACGAGAACCGCGGGGCCCTGCCGTCCAGGCGATTCAGGAACGCCCGTCGCGATGCTGTTGCTCTCCGCCGAGAGAAAGGTGGAGGAAAAGCAGAGGACCCCGGAACCTTTCGGCTCGGGGTCCTCGACGCTGGTGGACGATACTGGGATTGAACCAGTGACCTCTTCCGTGTCAGGGAAGCGCTCTCCCGCTGAGCTAATCGTCCGTGCAGGAACTGCGAGCGGAAGACGGGATTCGAACCCGCGACCCTCACCTTGGCAAGGTGATGCTCTACCACTGAGCCACTTCCGCGCGATCTCCGAGGTCTCCCTCGGCGACGCCTTCTTTACTTTAGCGGATCAGACGGGGTGTCCGTGCCATCCGCCAGAGGTGGAGACGGGATTTGAACCCGTGTACGCGGCTTTGCAGGCCGCTGCCTCGCCTCTCGGC
>NZ_JADDIL010000075.1:0-48652 GCF_020826795.1 Microtetraspora sp. AC03309
GTGATCGAGGTGCTCAATTACGTGATGGCGGCGGCGTCATCGCTGCTCAAATCCGTGATCGTCGACAGTGAAGGCCATGGACGCGGTGAAGAGCCTGGAAATTGCAGCCGTCAAGGACTCCCCGGCGTATGGGGCGCGGAACGTATCGATAGTGGCGGCGGGAACTGGGGAGGCCCTCCCCGGCCCGGCAACCTGCGGAGATGAGTGTTGCTGGAGCGTGGCGTCCTATAACCGGTCAACGCCGGGAAATGGAGTGTCGGCCGGGTGGGCGTCGGAGGCGGCCGTAGTACTGCTGGAGCCGACCGGACAACACAACCGGCGGTTAAGGGAAGGGCCGCTGCTTCGTCGATGCGCAGCGATTGTGATGGAGGGGCCCGGTGAGTGCCGGTCAGGCTAGTCCCACCGCGTCGGGGTCACGGGAACCACGGGTTCGGCGTGATCCGGTCCGTGCCTTGCAGCATGTGCTGTACCGGGCGGCCAAGGCCGATCCCGGGGGTCGATCCCAGGCGCTGTATGACAAGGTCTGCCGCAGGGACGTGTTGCAGCGCGGGTGGGTTGCGGTGCGTGCCAACAACGGCGCACCCGGTATCGACAAGACCACTTTGGCCGAGGTCGAGGAGTACGGGGTTGCGATGGTCCGCCGGTTTGTAGTCAGGTGTCGCACTTGGGTCGAACACTTGTCTCGACGTATGTAGGAGCTGAATCTGTGGAGCCAGGGGTGCGGCCAAGATCGCCGCAGGAGAATGGTGTGACGTCGGAGCTCTGAAACTCTAATTCGACCTCCCTGCGTAGACATCGCAGGCGAGTACCTCATCTGGCCCGATGGCAAGCCCACCCGGAGCGCAGGGCCGCCAGGCCCGAGGCACCGGAAGGGGCGCGGCCGATCGCCCCACCCACGTGTGGCGGGGTCCGAAGTGAGCGATCGTCACGGTCTTAACTGGGGACTTCTGTGGGCTTCGGGTGCGCTGGCGGTGCGTGTCCGGACCGGCCGAAGAGCCGCAGCCGGACACGCAGACCGACCGGTGCGCCCGGCGGGCCGCGCAGCGGACCGCCCTTGATAACGAGAAGAAAAGTTGCTTTCGATCATGAGGCTGGGGACGGGGCTCAGCGCGCGCTAGCGGCCGGGACCGCGGTTGCCCAGACTCGTTCGAGACTGGCGAGGTAGACCGCTGCGGTGCCTTCGTCCTCGGTGGCTCGTACGTGGATGACTGGGGCTTGAGCTGCTGGGGTGCCGTAGGCGTGGATGTTGACGAGAAGGTCGTCGTCGGCGCGATAGATCGAGTTGTAAAGCACGGTCCGGTGCAGTCGGATCGCGACGCCCTCGACACCCTGCAGCTGCCGATAGAGCGTGAGGGAGTTCCTGATCCTTGCGGCCATGACATCGTGGCCGATGCCCTCGTCTTGCCCTCGGGCGGCTACCTCGGGGCTGTCTGGATCGCCGAGCAGGATCCGGACCTGAACACCTGCGCGGGCGCGCTCGCCCAGCAAGCGAACCATGCCCGCGTCCTCGGCGAGGAACAGGCCGCTGTAGGTCAGGATGTCGATCCTCTCCGCAGCTTCCTGGAAGAGACGTCGCCAGACGGATTGCGGCACGGCCCAGCGGTGCGGGTAGACGGCCCGGACGTCGTCGGAGATCACCCTGCCTGAAGCGACCTCGGGCCATAGCTCGGCCTCGTCGACCTGGAGGAGATCGGCAACCGCCCAGCGGTGGCGCGGGTAGGGGATGCGGCCTTTCATCCAGCGGTTCACGGTCTTGGGGTCGACGGCGAGAGCGGCAGCGACGTCGACGGCTTGGAGCCTGGCGGCGGCGAGGGCGCGGCGAAGGTTCTCACTCACGGGGGCGTACCTCCTGAGAGATGGCTCTGCGCGCGACGCTAACACGAGGCGTCCCTAGACGTCCCCTAGTTGTGGTGTAGAGATTCCGGACCGTGACGGAAGCTCGTCGGCACAGGGAAGCGGCCACAACCGCCTATCTCCGAGCCGAAGGAGCGTCACCGATCATGAATGTGATCAAGATTCAGCAGCGCGCCTACCAGCAACAGTTGTTGGAGGAACTGCGCGCCGAACTCAAGCGGAGGGGCATCGTCACGGTCCTGCTCGTCGACCAGAACGGGCGCCCCGCGCTGGACGTGCCGGACAACCGATTTCGTCCCCGCCGGGTCTTCGTTCACCTGGCGTTCCTGTGGTTTTACTGGGGCGACCAGGGCGACGAGCGGGTGTCGTGCCTGCGCCTTGCGCCGGCGGCCGATCGGATCGAGCAGGCCGCGCAAGAGGGCTGGCGCGAGGGGGAACAGGGTGAGATCGGCTTCGACCTGGACAAGGTCATCGGTGCGCACTCCTGACCGGCTCGCAAAGCCGTTGACCGGCTGGCGCATATACGCCCAGATCGCCGAACGGCTTCGCCACCGCATCACCTCGGGCGAGTACGCGCCGGGCTCAACGCTGCCGTCAGAGGCCGTCCTGTCGGCGGAGTTCTACGTGGCGCGGAACACGGTCCGGCGGGCGTTGACGGCCCTGGAGGAGGGCGGGTTGATCCTCACGGTCCCGTCCAAGGGGCGGATCGTGCGGCCCGCCGCCCAAGAGGCCGAAGTCTCCTATCGCTACCAGGAGATCGCGAAGAGCTTGCGCGGCCGGATCGAGCGGGGCGAACTCGGACCCGGCGACGCCCTTCCCAGTGAGGCCGAACTTCGCTGGCTGTTCTCCGCGGCCCGCAGCACGGTACGGCAGGCGTTCGCGGAGCTGGAGAGTGAGGGGCTGGTCGTGTCCCGGCATGGCAAGGGCCGGTTCGTACGCTCCTCGCAGTGACGTTCAGGGTGAGACGTCCTAGGACGTCTCACCGGACGCCCTGGGCGTGTTCGGGGGTTTGGTGCCTATTGTCGGGGACGTGACACAAGCTGAGTGGGCGCGCGACCTGGCCAGACAGCTTCTTGAGAAGCCCCTCCCTCGCCGGTGGGCGCATACGCAAGGCGTCGCCGCGCGCGCGGCTTCGCTGGCTCCGATCCTCGGCGATGACGCCGACACCCTGATCGCCGCCGCATATCTGCATGACATCGGGTACTCGCCCGATCTGGTCGACACCGGGTTTCATCCCCTCGACGGGGCGCGCTACCTGCGTGACGTCGCGCAGGCCGACGAGACGCTTTACCGCCTGGTGGCGCATCACTCCTGCGCGGTGAATGAGGCGACCGAACGGGGCCTGTTCGACGTCCTGACCAAGGAGTTCGTGCCGGAGCGGCCTGACCTGATGGACGCGCTGACCTACTGCGACATGACCACTGGCCCGGACGGACGCCGTCTCAACGTCGCCGAGCGCCTGGCCGAGATCCATTCCCGCTACGGCCCCGAGCATCTGGTCTCCCGCTCGATCACTGCTTCGACCCCGTGCATCCTGGCCGCCGTCCGGGCGACTGAAAGTGCGCTTGCCTCGGCAGGGGATACCCCTGGCTGATCGACATCGGCATGATGAGGACATGCGACTCCCCACGCCGGATGACCCCGAAATGATGGCAGTCGTCGATCAATACCTCATGCCGAGGGAACGGTATTTGAAGCTGCTTCACAGCAACTTTCTGGCGATGCCGGCAAGGGAGCGCTCACGGTTCGGGCGCGAGTTGTCAGCCTCGGCGCGTCAGATCAGTGACCAGGAACTCTCGTTGCTCTTGGACGGTGAATGGCGTTCGCGACTCACAGCGGCCTGGCTGATCGGCATCGATCGTCGCGCGCAGTTCCACAGCCGCCTCCACGCGATGCTCCTGGACAGCGAACTCGTCTATTCAGGCCAGGGGTACTGCTTCGCCTTCGCCCGGTTCGCCGACGAGCCCGCCGCCGCATCACTCGTCGCCTACCTGGACCGCTACCTCCCCGATCCGACGTGCCACTACAACCAGGATTGGGCGATGGGCGCGCTGCTCCACCTCGACGAACGACTGAGAACCGATCACGCCGCTCGCTTCCTCGCTCCACGTGGTCTGTGGGCGAGATCGGCCATGCGCGACCAGGATCCGACGGAACTGAAAGAGAAGATGGACCGGCGGTGCTCATTCGCGGAGACCATCACATCATGACCGTTGGCTGTCACCCGATGTACGACAAGCCGGTTCCGGCGAGGTAGTGGCCGATCCGCATTCGCATTGACCGGTCCATCGAGAGCGTCTCAACCTGCTCGCGCGGCACCCATCGCACTTCGCGTGACTCGTCACTCGGGGTCGGCTCGCCGTCGACCGCTCGGGCCGTGACCACGATCGAGAACTCTTGGCGAGCCTCGCCATTGGACGTGTAGAGGATCACGTGCTTCGGGTCAGTGTAGGTGCCGACCAGACCCGTGATCTCACAGACAATGCCAGTCTCTTCGAGGGTCTCGCGGACGGCGGCCTGCGGCAGCGACTCGCCCAGATCGATCGCACCACCGGGGACGGCCCAGTTGCCGTTATCCGAGCGGCGGATCATCAGGACGTCCCCGGCGTCGTTGGCGACCACCACGTTGACCGACGGGACAAGGCTGTTCGGCTTCGGGGCCTCGGGGTCGTCGTAGAAGTCGATCCTGCGCGCCATGGTCAGGACTCTACCGGCGTGGCCTGGTCCCACACCCGCTCGAAGCTGTCCGCGTACGTGGCGACCATGCCGCCGCCGAGAACCTTGCGCAGGTGCAGGACGGGCGCGTTCCCGGCGGGCACCCCGTACACGTGGGTGTTGACGAGAAACTGATCGTCCCCGCGGTAGATCGAGTTGTACAGCACGGTGCGGTGTAGCCGGATCTCCACCCCGGCGAGCCTGCGGATCGGCTGGTAGAGCACGAGGGCGTTGCGGATCTTGGCGGCCATGCCGCCGTCTATGCCCTCGTCCGCGCCGCGTTGCGCGACCTCGGGGCTGTCGGGGTCGCCGAGCAGGATCCGCACCCGTACCCCGGCGCCGGCCTTCTCACCGAGCATCCGCACAATGCCCGCGTCGTCAGCGAGGAACAGCCCGCTGTAGACGAGCACGCCGATCTCGTTCTTGGCCTGGGTGAACAGACGTCCCCATGCGTCCCTGGGTACGGCCCAGCGGTGCGGGTAGACGGTGACGATCTCGCTCTCCGACGCGGACGCCACCTGTTCCCGGGTCAGAGCTTCCGGCCAGAGGTAGCTCTCGTCCATCCCCAGGTGCGTAGCGACTGCGTATCGGTGCTTTCGGTACGGTGCGCGGCCTTTGGTGATCCACCGTTCGACCGTCTTGGGGTCCACTTCGATGGCGGTCGCCAGATCGGCGATGCTCACCCCGCGTTCCAGAAGTGCCGCGCGTAACCGCTCGTTCGCCATCTCACCTGCCACGTTCGAGGACGTCCAGGGACGTGGCAATCGTAGACGGGACGTCTTGAACATGTCCCGTCGTGTAGTGATTTCGTCCTGCCCTTTCGCCGCAATCTCGGTGTCACAACGCAGCACCGACCGCGACGAAAGGAGAGGTGATCATGACAAACACCACGATCAACCCGCCCGAGGAGACCCCCGGCTGCGACTGTGGCGCGCTCCTGGAGCAGGGGCAGATCCGGTGCCGTAAGTGCCTGGCCCGCGACCGGTGGACCCGCCGTCAGACGGCCCGGCGCAGGGAGAACAAGCGGCGCGCCGCGACCCGGCGTCCCCCGCGCGGCCCGCTCGGCTTCGCGCAGGCGGGGGTGATCTGGTCGTGAGCACCCTGCCCCTGATCTTGGCACTTCTGCTGTCCGGCGGCGCGGGCGCCGGTTACGTGACGGTCCTGTTCGGCATCCGGCGTGAGGACAAGGCGATGAGCCTGGGTGCTCCGCCGGATGGGCGGGCGGCGTCATTGGCCCGGCGGGTGACCGGCTGCCATGTTCGCCGCGAGGTCCCTACTTCGGGGATCTCCTGGACTCAGACAGCGTCGACTCGACCCGGGCGAGACGTTCCGACAAGTCCCGTACGGCGGTGCGTAGCTCGATGACCTCGCTCGCCAGGTCCGTCGCCGGCCTTTCCTCGGGCTGCTCGTCCTCTCGGACGAAGACGCCCTTGCCCTGCTGGCCGATGACCAGACCCTCGTTCCGCAGGATCCCGACGGCCATCTTCACGATGCTCAGCGAGGCGTCGTACTGCTCGGCGAGTTGGGCGGTCGACGGCAGCGGCGCGCCGGGCGCGAGAGCCCCGCCGCGGATCTGTTCGCGCAGATCGTCGGCGATCTGGAGGTAACCCGGTCGTCCCGTCTTCTTGACCATCGCTCCTATCTCAGCACAGGAGAACGACCAAGCCAACCGAGAGAACATTGACAACCAAGCCAACTAGGTTAACTATGTTGACCTACGAGTCCTAAGGAGGTCACCACCATGCGCGCCATCCCGATCCCGGTCGACACGGCCAAGCTCACCTTCACCTGCGTCAAGGACCCACGGCCCCGCCTGCTCAACCAGAACACCGGCGAGGTCAAGACCGACAAGAACGGCCAGACCGTCTACGAGGTCATCACCTCCGTCGAAGACGACTTCGGCCGCATCGAACTCGTCAAGATCGGCATCTCCGGAGAGCCCCCGATCACGCGCGGGCAGCAGATCAACCCCGTCGGGCTGATCGGCTACCCCTGGGAGCAGACCCGCGACGGCGAGGTGAAGTGGGGCATCGCCTACCGCGCCTCCGCGCTGCTCCCGGCCGAGGAGGGCGCCAATGCCTGACACGCTCGCCCAGACGCTCGGAGCCCTGGCCGCCGCGGTGGCCGGGCTCTGGGCCTGGCGGCGCTTCCACTACCGCTCGTTCTGGCTGGTCGTCGGCTTCCCGCTCGTCGCGCTGACCGTCCGGGCCACCTGGCGGAAGGTGGCTCTCGGCTGCGGGCTGACCAAGAAGCGGCAACGCTGGTGGTTCACCACCGTGCCCGGCGCAATCGCCTCAACCGGCATCGTGAAGGTACGGCGGCGCTTCCAGCGGGTCGCGGTCGACACCAAGCCGTGGATGTGGCTACCTCACCCGACCCGGCACGGCTGGCGCGTCACCCTCTGGACCCTTGAGGGCCAGATCCCCGCCGACTACGCCCAAGCTGCCGAACGGCTCGCGCACTCCTGGGGCGTTCACGCGGTCCGCGTCTCCTCGCCCCGTCCGGGGCGGGTGGTTCTGGCCGCGACCATGCGGGACCCGCTCGTACGGGTCGACCACATCCCGCCCTCGTCCGAGCTGCTCCAGGTGCCCGTGGGCCGTCTGGAGACCGGCGGCCTGTGGTCGATCGACTTCCGTACCGTCCCGCACTGGATCAACGCGGGCGCGACGCAGTCCGGCAAGTCGAACCTCGCGAACGCGCTGATCGTCGGCCTGTCACCGCAACCGGTCGCACTGGTCGGCTTCGACCTCAAGGGCGGCGTGGAGTTCACCCCCTACGCTCCCCGGCTGTCAGCGCTGGCCACCACGCGGGCCGAATCGGTCGGCCTGCTGGATGACCTGGTCGCGCTGATGGTCGACCGGATGGGCCTGTGCCGCACGGCAGGCGCGCGGAACATCTGGCAGCTTCCGCCGGGAGTGCGGCCGGTACCCGTCGTGGTCCTGGTCGACGAACTGGCCGAGCTGTATCTGATGGCCGACAAGTCCGAGAAAGACGAGGTCGCGCGTACGTCCACGGCGCTGCTGCGGGTGGGTCAGCTCGGGCGGGCGTTCGGCATCTATCTGTTCCTGTCCGGTCAGCGGATCGGCTCCGACCTCGGTCCCGGCGTGACCGCGCTGCGGGCACAGTGCTCGGGCCGCATCTGCCACCGGGTCAACGACCCGGAGACGGCCACGATGACGCTCGGCGACCTCGACCCGGCCGCCCTCGTCTCCGCGCGAGCGATCCCCGCCGAGACACCGGGCGTCGCGATCGTCGCTTCCCAGGACGGCCAGTGGTACCGCGCCCGCTCCTTCTACGTCTCCGAGCACGCCGCCGAGTACGCGGCCCGCACCTGGTCCCATCTGACGCCGGAGTGGGCCGAGATCATCCGGCCCGGCCACTCCTCCGGACTGGATGAGGCCGACCTGTCCGAACTCCTCACCGCCTGAACCCGAATCACCTGACCCGACAGAAAGGGGGTAACGATGCGACGCCTCGCCTCATGGCTGCTCGACTCCGGGCCTGTCCTGGTCCTGGCCGCTATCGCGGGTGCCGGATCGTTCACCCACATCCGCGACACCGCCACCGACCACAGACAAACCGGCTGGATGTCCTGGGCAGTGGCCGTCTGCGTCGACCTCACCTGTGTCATGGCCGCTCGGGAGCGCCAGCGGGACAAGAAGACCGGTCGAGTACGGCAGGGCTGGGCGTCCTGGCCCACGCTCGTCCTCACCGCGGGGATCGTCCTGTCCCTGGCCGCCAACCTCCACCAAGCCGAACCGACCGTCTGGGGCTGGCTCACCGCCGCGACTCCGGCGGGCGCGTTCCTCATCGCGGTTTCGATGTTGGAGCGTCGCGCCTCCGGCCCTCCTCCTGAACCGTCCCCGGCCACCGTCCCGGCGTCCTCGCTGGTAACGGTGTCACCGTTCGTGTCGCCGGCCATTACACCGGCCGTCGTCCCGTCCTCGTCCTCGTCCTCGTCCTCGTCCTCGTCCTCGTCCTCGTCCTCGTCGATCAAAGGGATATCCGCTGTGGCGGACAGCCCGTCCTCGGCGGCCGAGGGATCGTCCGCCGTACCGGTGTCTGTCCCTGCCGATGAGGACGGCGCCCCGGCACCGTCCCCGGCACTGGTCGACTACGCCCGGCGCGTGGCCGGCGAACACCACTCCAGGCACGGCAAGCCGATCACCCGTGACCTGCTCCGCGCCCGCCTGGGCGTGTCCAACCAACTCGCCTCAGACCTGCTCCGCACTCTGCGAACCGCGTCCGAACCCGCCTGACGGAAGGAGATCACCACATGAACAACGACCACCGCCCACGCCTCGTCGCCGGCCTGCGCGCCCTGGCCGACTTCCTGGAGGCCAATCCCGAGATTCCCGCCCCGCGAAACGTCACCGTGCATCACTTCCCCAAACGGGCCAACGACGCCGAGATATGCGCGGAGGTCGACGCGATCGCCGCCCGCCTCGGCTCCGAGATCGACCCGCAGGAGCGCGAGCACGGCCACTACTCCGCGTCAATCAACTTCGGCCCGGTCAGCTACAAGGCCGTGGCCATCGTCGCCGCCACTCGCGCCCGGCATGAGGCCGAGTCCAGCTATGTCGGCTGCGTCCAGCCCGACGCCCCCACCATCGACCCGGCTCACGCCGCCTGACCACCAAGGGAGGAACCGAACCATGCGAATCCGCCTCGACGGGACCCGCGCCGAAATCGTCGACGCCCTGTTCCGGCTGCGCCAGACGTTCACCGTCTCCGGCGTCTCCCGCGCCTACCTCGACCGGACCCGCCCGCATCACTGGCGGGTCTTCGTCACCACCACAGCCCGCGAGAGGAGGTAACCCGCATGAACGACACCGAGCAGGCTCCCGCCCCGGAAATCACGGAGATCACGCCCAAGCGCTGGCAGTGCTGCCACTGCGGTGGGGGCGGCCTGGACTCCTACGGCGACACATGCCGTCACTGTGACGGGCTCGGCTTCTGCTGAACCGTCAGCGCCCCCGGCCTGGCCGTACATCCGCCAAGACATGCGCCAGGTCGGGGGCCATCCCTCCACCCCAACGAGTGAAAGGAGGTCTCCATCTTGCCCGCATCTCTCACCAATGCGCACGCCATCCGCGGGGCAATCGCCCGGCTCGATGACCCGAGCTACTCCCGGTGGGCATCCCAGATCCGCCGCGCGGGCGGCTGCCGACAGCCGATCCACCTCCGGGGCCGGGTCGAGCACTGGGACCAGGCCACCGGCGAGCTCCTCCACCGCTACAGCACCCGGACCGAACCTGACGGTGTCCTTCGCGTCCCGTGCAAGACCCGCCGCGCCTCGCGCTGCCCGTCCTGCGCCGAGACGTACCGGGCTGACACCTACCACCTGATCCGCGCCGGCCTCGTCGGCGGCAAGGGCGTTCCGGAGTCGGTGACCGGTCACCCGTGCCTATTCGTGACGCTCACCGCGCCCTCCTTCGGCGTCGTTCACACCCGCCGTGAGAAGAATGGCAAGATCCATCGGTGCCATGCGCGCCGCGACGCTCAAAAGTGTCCCCATGGGCGGGTCCTGTCCTGCACCGCGCGGCACGGGGCTGATGAGGAGTGTCTTGGTGAGCCGCTGTGTCCCGATTGCTACGACTACACGGGCTCGGTGCTGTTCAATGCAACGGCTCCGCTGCTGTGGAAGCGGTTCGCTGAGGCGCTTCGCCGGCACCTGGCCAAAAGCGGCGGCCTCACCCTCGCCGAAATGCGCGCCCAGCTCGTCGTCTCCTTCGCCAAGGTCGCCGAATACCAGCGGCGCGGAGTCGTCCACTTCCACGCCGTCATCCGGCTCGACGGCCCGGACGGGCCGACGTCGACACCTCCGGCCTGGGCGACCCTGGCCCTACTGGCTCAGGCCGTCCAACACGCAGCATCGGTGGTCACCGCTACGGTCCCGGCCGTAGACGGGGAACCGGCGCGAGTGCTGCGCTGGGGCCACCAGATCGACGCCCGGCCCATCACCCTCGACGGTGACCTGACCGAACAGGCCGTGGCGGGCTACATCGCCAAGTACGCCACCAAGGCCGCCGAATGCGTCGGCACCCTCGACCGGCGCGTCTTCCCTACCGAGGACTTGGCCGCGCTGCCGGTACGCGAGCACGCCCGGCGGCTCATCGCCGAATGCCTGCGCCTGGGCGCCCTCGACGACCTGGCCGACCTCCGGCTGAGCCAGTGGGCGCACATGCTCGGCTTCCGCGGCCACTTCTCCACCCGATCACGCCACTACTCCACCACCCTCGGCGACATCCGGGCCGACCGCGCCGAACACGCCATCGGCGAGGACATCACCACCGGGCGCCTGCCGCTCTTCGAGGAAGACACCGTCCTCGTCATCTCCGAGTGGCACTACGTCGGGCGCGGCTTCACCCCCGGTGACGCCCTCCTCGCCGCCTCGTTGACAGGCACGGCCTTACCGTCGCCCTCGGCTGCCCTGGGAGGTGACGCCTGATGACGCGTAATGACCGGCTCCTCACCCTTCCCGAGGTGCTCGACGAGCTCGGTGGCGCATCCCGCCGGACCTTCTACCGCTGGCGTGAACTCGGCCACGCGCCCAAGTGCATCAAGCTCCCGAACGGAGAACTCCGCGTCTGGCGTAGCGAGCTCATGGCGTGGCTTGAAACCCTGCGGGAGGCTGCGTGAGCACCTCCTATGACGTGAAGTTCTTCGAGACCTACAGAAACAAGTCCAGCAAGACGCCGTCATACGTCGTCCGGTGGCAGGTGGCTAGAAAGCGGTCTTCGAAGACCTTCCGGACCAAGGCTCTCGCCGAGAGCTTCCTCTCGGATCTGCGGCAGGCAGCCAAGCGGGGTGAACTGTTCGAGGTCGAGAGCGGGCTACCAGCCTCGATGATCAAGGCGAAGAGCGCCCGCTCCGTCTTCGACTTCGTCCGGGCCTACATCGAAATGAAGTGGCCTCACGCGGCGGCGAAAACCAGGGACAGCATGTCTGATGCGCTCTCCACGGTGCTGCCCGCGCTGACCAAGGATCGTCCCGGCCGTCCCGATCCGGACACGCTGCGAACGGCCCTGCGCAAGTGCGCTCTCATCCCCGAGGGCAAGCGGCCGAACGCATCTCCGGAGATCGCCAAGGCCGTCCGCTGGCTCGAGTCGGCCTCCCTCGACCTGACCGAACTCAACGAGACCAAGACCGTGCGACTCGCCCTCGACGCGCTCGCGCTCCGCCTCGACGGCAAGGCGGCCAGCGCGAACACGGTCAGGCGCAAGCGGGCCGTCCTGCACGCGGTCCTTGAGTACGCCGTAGAGCTGGAAGAACTGCCGTCCAACCCGCTGCACAGGGTCAAGTGGAAGCCGCCCAAGACTACGGAGACCGTAGACCCTCGTGTGGTCGTCAACCCTCGGCAGGCCGAGGAGCTGCTGACCGCAGTGACCTACGTGGGCAAGCGGGGCCGGGGGCGGCGGTTGATGGCCTTGTTCGCCTGCATGTACTACGCGGCGCTTCGGCCCGCTGAAGCCGTCGCCCTTCGGCAGCAGGACTGCCATCTCCCGGAGACCGACTGGGGCAGGCTTCTTATTGACGTCTCGCGCCCCGAGGTCAATACGCAGTGGACCGACAGCGGCGACGCTCACGAGGAACGCGGCCTCAAGCACCGTGGCCGCGACGACGTACGACCGGTGCCTATCCCTCCCACCCTGGTCAAGATCCTTCGAGACCACATCAGGGAGTTCGGCGTCGGTGCGGACGGCAGGATCTTCCGGAGCGAACGCGGCGGAGTGGTCGCCTCGACGGCCTATACCGAGGTCTGGCAGGCCGCCCGGCTCCTCGCCTTCACACCGGCCCAGGTCGCCTCCCCCCTCGCCCGACGGCCGTATGACCTCCGGCACGCGGCCGTGTCCCTCTGGCTCAATGCAGGTGCCCCGGCCCCCGAAGTGGCTGAACGGGCGGGTCACAGCGTTGACGTTCTACTGCGCGTGTACGCCAAGTGCGTCGACGGACAGCAGGAGTTGGCCAACCGCAGGATCGACGATGCCCTGACAGCGTGAGTGGTCACTGGTCACAGGGGTCCCGGAACCCGTCCGGGACCCATTCGTTTTACATCGCCTGGACGTTTCCTACTGCGCCGCCGCCGGTCTGGTCGGCATCAGCCAGCAAGCGCTCAAACTGGTGCTGGATGCGTTGGACATGAGACTGCGGCGATTCAGCCCCTGCACGGGGCCGGGCCGGTAGATCAGGAACGACGCAGCTCCGCAGACAACCATGTGCCCCTATGGCCACGAACAGAAACAGACGTTTCCCTGATTGGATTTCAAATCGGACCAACAGGACAGAAAACTACCAAAACCTTCGGCCGGTGGCGGAGTTTGACCGAGGCCGAGTTGGCAAGCGCGTAAACTAGCTCTTTACCGAAGAGGGGTAACCCCAAGGGCTTGCCTATATCGCCGAAGGAGGCAGTCGATGAAGAAGATCGACGGCATTGCCAAGTCGGTCAGTGAGATCCTCAAAGGAAACAAGTATTCCATCGACTACTATCAGCGCGAGTACAAGTGGGAGTCGAAGCAGCTCCAGGAGCTCGTCAACGACTTGGCGAGCAAATTCGAGGAGGCATGGGAACCAACTCACGAGCGCGAGCAGGTCGAGAAGTACCCGCACTATTTTCTCGGGTCGATCATCATTTCCGAGAAGGACTCCGTCCCCTACATCGTGGACGGGCAGCAGCGCCTCACCACCCTCACATTGCTCCTCACCTTCCTGCGACGCCTGCAACAGGGCCGCGACGACGAAGTACTCATCGACGATCTAATTCTTTCGGTGAAGTACGGCAAAAAGTCGTTTAATCTCAACGTCAAGGACCGCGAAAAGTGCATGTCCGCTCTCTTTGAGCACGGCACGTTCGATCTAGACGACAGCACGTCTGAGTCGGTAAAGACACTCGTCGCGCGATACAATGACCTGGCGGACTTATTTCCGGAAGATCTACGCGACAATGCCCTACCCTTCTTTATCGACTGGGTGCAACACAGGGTCCAGATCGTGCAGATCACGGCGTATACCGACGACGATGCTTATGCCATATTTGAGACAATGAACGATCGTGGCCTCAAGTTGACCCCGGCAGATATGCTTAAGGGCTACCTGCTGGCGAACATCGCCGACGGTGAGCCGCGAGTGAAGGCCAATGACCTGTGGCGGAAACGTCTCCAAGGGCTTGCCGAGAGAGACAAGGACGCTGACTCAGATTTCCTCAAGACGTGGCTCCGGAGCCAGTACGCCCGCAGAATCCGCGAACGCAAGAAAGCAGCGAAGCCTGAGGATTGGGACCGTATCGGCACCGAGTTCCACCGCTGGCTGAGAGGTGAAGCGTCGCGAATTGGGCTCAACAAGACCGCAAAATACCTCGACTTCGTGCTGACTGACTTCGACTTCTACAGCCGGCAGTACCTCCGCATCCTCGATGCGGCTAGCTGGCGCTTCACGTCACCAGGCCTGGAGTTCATCGGCTACAACGCCGACCAGGGTTTCACTCTGCAACACCAACTCCTGCTGGCGCCCCTGCGACCGCATGACCCAAGCGGGGTCGTGGACATCAAGCTGGAGCTGGTTGCGAGGTACGTAGATATCCTACTGGCCTGGCGTATCTGGAACTACCGGAGCATCGCCTACTCGACTATGCAGTACGCCATGTTTATCGTGATGCGCGACATCCGTGGGCTGGAGATGGACGAGCTGGCGCATCGGTTACACGTGTCACTGCAGAGGGAGTCCGAGACCTTCGATAGCAACGATCGCCTGCGTGTGCACCAGCAGAACCGCCACCAATTGCATCGGCTCCTGGCTCGCATCACCGACTACATTGGCGTCCAGTCGGGAGAGGCCCCAAAGTACCGCGAACTTACGAATAACAACAAGGTTCGCTACGAGGTCGAGCACATTTGGGCGAATCGTCCGGAGCAACACACTGACGAGTTCCCCCATGCCTACGAATTCGGCGAGCATCGCAATCTCATCGGCGACCTGCTTCTCCTACCCAAGTCTTTCAACGCCAGCTACGGTGACGACACTTACGAGCAGAAACTTCCACATTACCTCTCACAGAACCTGCTAGCCCGCTCGCTACATCTCCAGTGCTACGAGAAGAACCCCGGCTTCATGCAGTTTCTGAAGTCTACCGATTTGCCGTTCAGGCCATACGGGTCATTTAAGGCAGCGGACGTGGTCGAGCGCGGAAATCTTTACCGTGAGATCGCGAAACGCATCTGGGACCCGAACGATCTTCTCGATATCGCGAAGAGGGCACACTGAGCCATTGCCGGTAACGGCTTGTTGCGCTGGGTAACGATCCTGGGCGACGACAGACAGGTGATCAGAAAGCGTAAAGCCCCTGGTAGAAGTGGTCTTGACTAGAGATCAACTTCACAACCAGAGGCTTCACGTGCCCACAAGTGTCACATACACCGCGACCTTGAGCATCCGCCGGGAGACCGTCCTGTTCCTGGCAACTCTCCTACGCGAGGAACGCCGCCGTCGAGGTACCCGCCGAGGCCGCCGCGCGATCACCTGCTTCACCCAGGCCGTGCTCATCCTGCGCTGGTTCGCAGACAACACCCGGATCACGCAGCTCGCGATCGATCACGGCATCAGCCGCACGACCGCCTACCGCTACCTGCACGAAGGCATCGACGTCCTCGCCTCCCTGGCACCCGACCTACGCGACGTCCTGGAGAAGGCGACGCACGCAGGGCTCACGCACGTCAACCTCGACGGCATCGTGATCGCCACCGACCGAGTCGCCACCCCAGGCCCCAACCGCGCCGACCTGTGGTGGTCAGGCAAGCACAAACACCATGGCGGGAACATCCAGGTCATCTCCGCCCCGGACGGCTGGCCGCTATGGGTGTCCGACGTCCGGCCCGGCCGCGAACACGACATGACCTGCGCCCGCCAGCACGGGATCATCACCACTCTCGCCACTTTCCGCCCCGATCTGCCGACCCTGGCCGACCTGGGTTACGAAGGCGCCGCCGACGTCGTACGCGTCCCCGTCAAGAAGAAGTCCGGCCAGCCCAAGCTCGGCCATGACCAGCACACCTACAACAAGCTGCTTCGAGGCCTGCGAGGAATCGGCGAGCGGGCGAACGCCCTGCTCACTGTCACCTTCAAGGCCCTACGCCGGGTAAGCCTCGACCCTTGGCGCATCGGGAAAATTGTTCAGGCCGCACTCGTCCTGCTCAACCACGAGCACAACTGGACCATGTCGGCGTCACACAGCGTGATCTTCAGTTACTGACAATGGCTCACTGAACATCACAACGACTGCCCGCCTGCAGAGCTGGCCGACCCGGCTTACAGCGGAGGCACACGACCGGAAGCCAGTTCGTGGGCCAGGATCCCGCGTTCCGTCAGCGGGTTTTGATGGCCTACAAGTACCTGCTGAGCGGATTGCGGCTACAACCGCTGACTCGACGGCACGGCGATCGGCTTGGATGGCGCCTATGTCCACTCATGGGCATTCCACGGGTCGGACGGGCTGGTCAACGGTCTGTGGCCTGGACGCGCTGCACTACAAGCTGTACGACAACGGCATGCTCAGCGCGCACCACGATCATCGTCTCGTCCAGTTTCGTCGGCCCAAACACCGTTGACCATGAGGGGCAGTGGCTGGGGTTCGCAGGCTGGGCCGCGAAGATGGGGCCCACTCGCTGAACAGGGAGGCGATGGGTGCACTCGAAGACGCAGCGCTGAAGTCCAGAACCCCTAGGGAGACTGGGCCGGAGTCGCATGGCAGTTCGTGCAGGCGGCGCATCGTTGGGAGCGAACAGTCAGGACTGGCTGTTGATCGGGAAACCGCCCTGTCGACGGCGCACGCCGCATGCATCGGACAGTGAGCAATATTCGGGTGAGCGAGCGGACCATCGTCGGCGCACGTTCTTGGGCCAGACCCCTCCCGCAAGCTACGTTGACCTGCAAGAACGCCACCAAGATCATTGCACTCATATTGGTGGACCGGTGACAAACGATCGTTCAGAGCGGCACATGGCTGCATGGGCCGGGAAAGCAAAAGAGCCCCCGAAGGGGCTCTGAGCTGCCGTTATGGCTGGTGGCAGGTCCAGGGTTCGAACCTGGGTAGGCTGAGCCGACGGTTTTACAGACCGCTCCCTTTGGCCGCTCGGGCAACCTGCCGTGTCTTCCGCTTGTCGCGGCGACAGGTAGAAGAATAGCGGACTTCGGGCGTGCGCGTGACACCGGTTTGTCCCGGCCCGAACCGGACGGCCGTACGTCTACAGGGACACCACCATGCTCGCGAGATGATTGCCTCATGATCAGATGGGCTGACAACGAGGACCTCGAAGGACTGGTCGAGGTCGAGCTCGCGGCCGACCGGACATTCGCCCCTCTGGGCATCGTCTTCCCCCCTGGCACCACAATGATCGAGGAGTGCGACGATCCCGGGCGTGCGATCGTCGCCGGTCGGCCGGCGGTGGGGTTCGCCCTTCTCGGGCGGGTCGACGGGCTGCCGCACCTCGATCAACTCGCGGTGCATCCCGACCACCACAACCAGGGCATCGGCACGCGGTTGCTCGACGCCGTCTGCGACGAGGCCGCGACCGGCGCCGCCGCGATCACTCTCACGACATTTCGTGACGTCCCCTGGAACGCACCCTGGTACGCCCGGCGCGGCTTCGCCGTACTGCCTCCGGAGAAGTGGGGGCCGGAGCTGCGGGTCCTGGTCGAACACGAGCGTGCGCTGGGCCTCGAACTGGCACCCCGCGTGGTCATGCTCAAGGACCTCTGAGCCCACGAACCGCTGATGTACGGAGGAACAAGGAGAGGCCGCCGATGGCCGACAGCGGTTTCGAGCATCGGCCCCTGACACCCCGCATGTGATCTGCGCGTTCGCCTCTCGGTGCTCCGAGCTTCCGCGGCTCGGGGCACCACGTCGTTCCGGGATGTGGCCCTCCGCCGCGTCGGCCAACCGCGGAAGGAACCGTGCCTGAAGCGCAGCCGGCCTTCTCGGCGGCACATCGCATCTGGAGTCATCTCCGCGAAAGCGCTGCCCACCGATCCTCGTGAGATCACCGGAAACCGGCCAGTTCGGTAATGCTCCCGATATTCCGGACATGGAGTTGGGTGACCGATGATCCAAGTGAGGAGGCCGGATGGGATCGGATCCCCACGGCCGGTTCGTGGACATATACGAACGTGCCTACCGCCCGATACTCGGGTACGTCCTGCGCCGCTGCGAGGATCCCGACGACGCGGCCGACGTGGTGGCGGAAACCTTCGTCACCGCGTGGCGGCGCATCGACGAGATCCCGCCGGGCGACGAGGCACGGCTCTGGCTGTACGGCGTGGCACGCAGGACCCTCGCCAACCACCAGCGCGGTGAACGACGGCACGAGCGGCGCACCGCCGCACTGCGCGAGCAACTCGCCGCCTCCCCCGCGCTGGCCGCCCCGCCGCCGGGCGAGTACACACAGTTCGGCCGGGCCTTCGCCGGCCTCAGCGACGACGACAGGGAGCTGCTGTCGCTGGTCGCCTGGGAGCAGCTCGACACCGAGCAGGTGGCGCGAACGCTCGGCATCACACGCAACGCCGTACGCGTCCGGCTGCACCGCGCGCGCAGGCGGTTCGCCCGCACCCTGGCCGCCACCGGAATCGACCTTCCGCTCGTGGAGAGGACCGCAGAGAGGACCGCACCGTGAACCTGACCGACCTCGCCAGAGTGCATGACGACGACCTGGGCGACGACCCGGCCGGGAAGACGTCCGGAGCGGGGGCCCAGGCGCTGCTGACCTCGATCCTGTCCGAGCCGCCGGGTCAGGGCGGCAGGCCGCGCTCGAAGCGACTGCGCGGGCCGGTGCCGTGGCTGGCCGCCGCGGCCGGCCTGGCCGCCGCCGCGACCCTGGTGGTCACCGTGGTGGTGGCGCCGGACGGGCCGGTTCCGAACCCGTCTCCCACCACGGCCTCGCCCGGAATCCAGCCGTCGGCGCGCCAGGTCCTGCTCGCCGCCGCGTCCGCCGCCATGAAGGCGCCGACGTCGGGCGCGTACTGGCGTACCACCACGATCTCTGGCATGGACGCGCTATCGCCTGATCGCGGCTATGTGATCAGGCGGCGTTTCTCCAAGGAGGAGTGGCTGGCGCGTCGGCCGGGAGCGCAGAGCTGGTGGATCTCGCAGTACCTCGGTGCAAAACCGCTCACGGACGAGGACGAGGCCGCCTGGCGTAAGGCGGGCTCACCTACCGAGTGGAAGTATCCGCTCGACATGACCGAATATGTCGGGGTCAACTCGTCGGAGGTGGTGCGGGCCGCCGCCGAGGAGAAGGTGGTTACGCAGCTGCGCGGCAAGTGGAAGGGCTCGGGCGGGACGCTGGCGAAGGAGCTCATCACCTGGGACGAGATCCGCCGCGTCCCGAGTGGCGAGCGGGAACTGCGCGCCTACCTCGAACAGCGCATCACCGCCCATGCCAAGGGTGGCTACGGGAACGATCCGGAATGGCGGGAGTCGGCCCTGCAGGGAAGCTGCGTGGAAGTCTTCAGCCTGCCGGTCTCGCCCGCGGTCCGTGCCTCCGCTTACCGCATCCTGGCCACCTTTCCCACGATGACGTCTCTTGGCAAGGTGAAGGATCCGCTCGGCCGTACGGGCGAGGCACTCGGGTATCAGACGCGCGACAGCATCCGGGGGGGCACCAACCAGATCGTGATGGTGATCGATCCCGAGACAGGTATGCCGCTCTCGCAGTCGTCGACGAGCATGATCGGACTCGCCGACGGGCGCACCGTGGAGGTCACGAGCTTCTGGGCCCTACGGCGGATGGGCTGGACCGACGAGAAGCCGTCCCTGCCCGCCAAGCGAAATTGACGACGGAGGGGCGAACGCGGGGGCGAATAGTGCCTGCACCCCAGCATCGGACGATGCTCGATAGGCTGATCCATACGTGAAGCTGTCACGGGTGGGTCCCGTGAAAAGCCGCGCGCATCGCTGGTGACACCTGTGTGGGCGCCTCCCGACGATGAGCCGGACCAACAGTGAGAGAGGTTTGTGCTTTGGCAGATTCGTCATTCGACGTCGTCAGCAAGATCGACCGCCAGGAGGTGGACAACGCACTGAACCAGACGGTCAAGGAGGTCGGACACCGCTTCGACTTCAAGGGCACCGGAGCGAGCATCTCCTGGTCGGGCCAGAACGACGTCGAGATCAAGGCGAACAGCGAGGAGCGCGCGAACGCCGTTCTCGACGTGTTCAAGGAAAAGCTGATCAAGCGCGGCCTGTCGCTCAAGGTCCTCGACGCGGGTGAGCCGAAGCTGTCCGGCAAGGAATACCGCCTGATGGCCGCCCTCAAGGAGGGCATCGACCAGGAGAACGCCAAGAAGATCTCCAAGCTCATCCGGGACGAGGGCCCGAAGGGCATCAAGGCCCAGATCCAGGGTGACGAACTCCGCGTCAGCTCCAAGAAGAAGGACGACCTCCAGGAGGTCATCACCCTTCTCAAGGGCAAGGACCTCGACATCGCCCTGCAGTTCACGAACTACCGGTGACGGAGCGGTGATCCGGACGGGTCACCGCTCTTCCATCTGGTACCGCGCGGAGACCGGAGCGGAGACCGGCGAGCAGGCGGGCGGGCCGCGCACGCGTGCCGCCCCGGCACGCCCGATGCTCGGGCCCCTCGGCTGCCCGGACACCTGCCCCTGAGGAGCCGCCGCGTCCGGGGGAGGAACCATCGACCGGCTGTGGCCGCCGGAGGCATGTCCCCGGCGAGGCGTGCGGGCTCCCGGCCTCCTTCACCGGCACCACCGCCCGCCCCGAGCCGTCCCTCGGGGCGGAGCCGTACGGGCTTCAGGCGCGCTTCCACCGCCATCTGCCGTTGCTGTACCGCACGCACCTGTACTTACGGCCCTTGTACTTGTCATAGCCGTACTTCCCACGCGCCGCGGCCGGGCAGTACGCCCCGGGCGTGACGCAGTTCCAGTGGTCACCGACCCGCTGTACGCCGCACGCGGCGGACACGAACGCCAGCGCCGCCACGGGCACCGCAGCATGCGCCGGCGCGGGACCGGCGAGCAGGCCGGTCGCGATGACGGCGACGGCGACGGCGGCCAACGATGCCGTGGAGAGCGGAAAGCCGCTGGATGCTCGAGAAGCCGGAGATGACGCCGAAGCGGCGGGGATCCGCATACGCACTCTTTCCGAAGGGGGATGTGAGAGTGGAATACACCCCCGACCCCGCCTTGTCCCGCTAAGTCATCAAGATTGGCATAATCTCGCTGGAGAACGTCACCGCAGGGCACATCGAGGGCACGTGAGACGACGAGAACACCGACAGCCGCGGCACCCGGCGATCACGCTCACGATTCACCGGGCGGGACGGCCGTCTGATCGGGTCCGTCCGCCCTACGCGGAGGCCCTACGAAGGGTGCTCGGGTGACCGCCCTCTCGGAGCAGGTACGGGCGGCGATCGCCGGAAACGTCCGGCACGCCCGCCGGACGAGAGGGCTCAGCATCCGTGACCTCGCCGACCGGTGCGGGTTCAGCAAGGCCCTGCTGTCGCAGATCGAACGCGGCCTGGCCAACCCGACGGTGGAAGTCCTGTCGGGGATCGCCGAGGCCCTGGAGCTCTCCTTCGCCGACATCACCCGGACCCCGCTGTACGAGCCGCAGGTGATGCGGCGCACGGCAGCCGACGCGGCGGCGCGCACGCTCCTCAGTTCGGTGGATCGCCGCCGCTTCGAGATCTACGAGTCCCTGCTGCCGCCGGAACACAGCCACGAGAGCGCGCCGCACGGCCGCGGGTCGGAGGAATTCGCCTACGTGGTGTCCGGCGCGGTGACCCTGGAGATCGCGACCTGGACGGTACGACTGCGCGCCGGAGACGCGGTCCGGTTCTCGTGCGAGGTCGAGCACAGCTACCAGACCGGCGCGCGGGCCACCCGCCTGCTGACCATGGTCTCCATGCCCTCCGACTAGCTTCGCCTTCCACCGTTCCGCCCGCCCCCCGGCTCCTTCCTCCGTATGACCGCCCGGCTCCCGCGCGCCCCTACGATGATCGCCCGGCTCCCGCGCGCCCCTACGATGATCGACATGCCCCTCACACCCTCCGACGTATCCGCCGACCCCGTACAGGCCGAGCCGGTGAACGCGCCCGTGGCCGTGGCCGACGGCACCCCTACCAGGACGAACGCCGCCACGGAACCCTCCGACGCCGAAGAGGGCACCGGTGTGGTCGACCTGCTCGAACGCGGCGGTTCGATCATCCTGCCGATCGGCATCGCCCTGTACGCCCTGCTCTACCTGGGCATCCAGCAGGTCTACGGCGTCTTCAACATCAGCCCCGAGCAGGCGGGCATCGACCAGGCGACCATGTTCGGGCGCCTCGTGGGAACGCTGATCCTCCTGACGCTCGGCGGCGCCCTGATCCTCGGAACCATCGTGGCGATCGGCTGGCTGGTGGAGAAGGCCACCCTCGGCTGGGCCGCCCGGCTGGTCCGGGCCGTACGGCAGCGCCCCTGGGCGATCGCGTCCCTCGGCGCACTGTGGTGCGGCGCGAGCTACTGGGGATTTCTCGGCTACCTCGACCTGGACGAGGGCGCGACGTTCGCCTCGATCGTGATCGTCGCGGCGATCATCGGCGTCCTCGCCTTCCTCGTGCCGTTCCGGCTGCTGCGCTCCCGCCCGGTCGGCCGGGCGGGCATGAAGATCGTGGTGGCCGCGTTCACCGGGATCGGGCTCGGTTTCGCGCTCATGGGCCAGATGGAGAGCGACGCCGCCGAACTCGCCACCACCGGGCGGTCCAGCCTTCTGCTGGGCATGGTCGGTTTCCAGGACCAGTGGACGGTCGCAGTCGATCGCGAGAGCGACAAGCCGCTGCGCGACGGCGAAGAGGTGCTGCTGCTGGGCGAGCACGAAGGCGTCTACGTCTTCTACGACTGCGCCAAGCAGGAAACCTTCCGCAGATCGATGGAGGCGACCGTCATCCGCCAGATCATGCTCGACCCCGAGCGCCCCGACGACTACCAGTGCGGGGCGCCGCAGCCCGCGGCGTGATACTCCCCGACGCGGCCTGACGCGGCGGATCAAGCCGCCCTGAGCACCACCATGCTCCGATAGCTGGGCGCGCCGTACCACGCCAGCCGATCCAGCGTCGCGGCGGGAAGGGGCAGGTCGAGGGCGTCGAGATAGGTCTCTCCCAGGTCCGCGTCCGTCCACGGGTCGTTGGCGTAGAAGATGTCACCGTCCACGCTGTGCACCGTGATCCAGTGCGGCGAGGGCTCGGCGTGCATCCCGAGTTGCTCGATCAGCACCAGCACGATGCCGCCGTCGGCCAGGACCGCGCGCAGGCGGTCCAGGTCGAACGCCGCCGTCTCCACCGCGATCCCCCGGTCGGCCAGGTCGGCGCGGAAGCCCGACTGGATGAACCGCCGCAGATCGCGCTCCTCGTCCGTACGGCACAGCTCCAGCAGGGTCGGCCGCTCGGTCGACAGCAGCACCTCGGGGACGGCGCCCCGGTCGGCGGCGGCGAGCGCCAGCCCGAGGGGATCGCATCCGGCCACGGTCGTGGCCTGGCGCCACATGCGCATCTCCTCGGCCCGGTCCGGCTGGTCCTGCAGCCCGAGCCCGCACAGCGCCAGCTGCAGCGCCACCGGCCCGCAGGTGAAGTCCGTGGTCTGCCGCATGTACGGCAGAGCCCGGTCGGGGGCCGCCCCCCGCCATCGCACCTGTCCGTAACCGGTGTCCGCCGGGTCGCTGGTGACCGGCGCCGCCCACACCGGAACCGGCATCTCCTGATAGCCGCGTTCCAGCGAACGCCGCCAGGCGGTCGTCCCACCGGCATCCACGGAAGCGTCGTTCCTCCTGGCATCGGCGCCATCACCGTGGCCCCGGCCGTCACCGGCACGGTCGTCATCGGCCCCAGGGACGTCCACGGAGCCCCCGGCCACGTCCACGGAGGCTCCGGCGACGAACCCGGGAACCTCATCACCGGCGAAGCCGTCGTTCTCACGGTCGACGGAGTCCTTGGCGGCGAACCAGCGTTTGACGGCGACCGCGCCCTCTCGCCAGGCACGCTCCTCGATGGTGTCCACCAGGATGTCGGCCACCCGCTCGTCCGGCGCCCAGATGTCCACGATCTTGCGGTAGGCGGTCAGCGGGCGGTGTACCTCGAACGCGGCCCCCACCAGCACACCGCGGGTACGGGCCGTGACGAGGGTGCGTACCTGGATCCCTCCGGCCAGCCGCCAGCGGCGCAGGATGTCCTCCGGCAGGTCCCGGATGCCGTCGGCGACCTCACCGACGTCCCCGATCACCGGCAGAACGTCGATGTCAAGCGTGTCGAGGTCCAGCGCACGACCGTCGAGCGCGCGATCATCGGCTGAGCCACCTTCAAGCGCCGGACCTTCAACCGCCAGATCTCCAACCGCACTGCCGTCGACCCCATCGGCACCCTGAGCACCACCGGCACCGACGGCGACCGTATGGACATCACGTTCAGACATGTACGCGCAACCCCTTAGTCCGCTTTGGGAGTGTTTCGAGGATCTTTGCCGTAGCGAGGATCAGCCGGATGGACGCCTCGCAAGGCGGAGGAGAAGCTCGGAGCGGAGCCTCCGGCCCGCATGCCCGGTGCCCGCGAAACACCGGGCCCACATGCCCGGTGCCCGCGCAACTCCGGGCCCACATGCCCGGTGCCCGCGCAACTCCGGGCCCACATGCCCGGTACCCGCGAAACACCGGGCCTGCGAGCAGGTGTCGTGGGTGGGGCCGACGACACCGCGAGGCGCCGTCCGAGCGACCGCGGTAGGCCGAGAAGGACCACGCCACACGACCTAGTCCGCCGCCGGGATGGAGGCCAGCAGCCGTTGGGTGTATTCATGCGCCGGAGCACCCAGTACGGAGTCGACGGGTCCCGTTTCCACCACGCGACCGTGGTGCATGACGTAGACGCGATCCGCGATCTGCCGGGCGACCGCCAGATCGTGGGTGATGAACAGCAGAGTCAGACCGAGCCTGCGCCGCAGGTCCGCGAGCAGGTTCAGCACCTGTGCCTGCACGGAGACGTCCAGCGCGGACACCGACTCGTCGCAGACCAGCAGATCGGCCCTGGGGGCGAGCGCTCGCGCGATGGCGACCCGTTGGCGCTCGCCGCCGGACAACGCCCGCGGCCTGCGACGGGCGTACGCCGCCGGAAGTCCCACGAGCTTCAGGAGCTCACCCACCTCGGACTTCGGCCGTCCGGCTGCCCGCAACGCCTCGGCGAGCGAGGTGCCGACGGTCAGTCCGGGGTTGAGCGCGGAGTACGGGTCCTGGAAGACGATCTGCACCCGCCTTGCCCCCGTGGCCGTGCCGTGGAAGTCGATCCGGCCGGTGTCCGCACGCTCCAAACCCACGACGCACCGGGCGAGGGTGGTCTTGCCCGAGCCGGACTCGCCGACCACCGCGACCGTCTCTCCCGCCGCGATCGTCAGATCGACCCCGTCCAGGGCCGGTACGGCAGAGCCCGGGAACGTCTTGGCCAGTCCTTCCACGCTGAGCAGCGGCGAGGCCGGAATCCCCTGGCCTTCCCCAGAATGGAACAGAGACACCTCGGCCTCCCTGCCTCGCCCGCTGTGCTCAGGAGAGGGCGAGACCGTCTCCGCCGGAGAAGACGGAACTGCCACCGCCGGCGAGGGCGAGATGGTCGCTGCTGGAGAGGACGGGACGTCCACCGGGAGACCCGCCGTCTCGGGACGCAGGCAGGCCGCCCGATGTCCCTCGGCCACCTCCGCCAGGGCGGGCTCCGCCGTACGGCAGGCATCGACGGCGAAGGCGCACCGTACCGCGAAGGCGCACTCGGCACCGACCGACGACGGCTGGGGGACGGACCCGGGAATCGTGGGAAGAACCGGGAGCCGGTGAGTGATCGGAGGGTCGCAGGCCGCCAGCCGCGCGGTGTAGGGATGCGCGGGCGCGTCCATCACCAGGGCGGTCGGCCCTTCCTCGACCAGCCGGCCCGCGTACATCACCATGATCCGGTCCGCCCTGCTGCGGGCGAGCCGCAGGTCGTGGGTGATCAGGATCAGCCCCATATCGCGTTCGCGCTGGAGCCTGGCGATCAGCTCCAAGACCTCGTGCTGGGTGGTGACGTCGAGTGCCGTGGTCGGCTCGTCGGCGATCAGCAGGTCGGGATCGGCGGCCAGCCCCGCGGCGATCGCGACGCGCTGGCGCATGCCTCCGGAGAGCTGGAACGGGTATTTCTCCGCGACGTCGGCGGGCAGCCCGACCTCGGCCAGCAGCTGCGCCACACGCTCGGCCCGGCCGCGCCCCGAGATCGCCCAGCCGATCTGCTCTCCGCAGCGATGCACCGGGGACAGCGACGTGAAGGGATCCTGGAGCAGCAGCGCGATCCGCGATCCCCGGACGTCACGCCAAACCGTTCCCTGCGCGGCCAGATCGATCTCACGTCCGGAGCGCCCCGCAGGCCCCACATACCCGGACGACCCCACATGCCCGGAACGCCCCGCATACCCGGACGACCCCACATGCCCGGAACGCCCCGCATACCCGGACGACCCCGCATGCCTGGAACGCCCCGTCGGCTCCGAAGGCCCCGCAGGCTTCTCCGTAAGCTCTGCACGCCCTGCCTGGCCGGAACGCCCTTCCACACGTCCTGCACGTCCTGACGGCCCGGAACTCCTCTGCGCGAGTTCTGCGCGCCCGGGGAGCTCCATCCGGCCGGTGGCGCGTACGCCTTCGGGCAGCAGTCCGGTCAGCGCCTTGACGGTCATCGACTTGCCTGACCCGGACTCCCCCACGATGGCGACCGTCTCGCCGGGCGCCACGGTGAGATCGAGCCCGGCGACGATGGTCCCGGAGGCCGACGCGACCCGGAGATCGCGTACGGCCAGCATCGGTGCCGCGACCATAGCCGCCGTCGAACCGTCGACTGCCGCCATCGGTCCATCGCCTGCCACCGCGGAACCGTCACCCGTCATCGGTCCATCGCCTGCCACCGCGGAACCGTCACCCGTCATCGGGCCATCGCCTGCCGCCGTGGAACGGTCACCGTTCATCGCGCCACCACCCGTCGGTCCAGCAGGTCGGAGAGCCAGTCGCCGAGCAGGTTCACCGCCGTGGCGGTCAGGATGATCAGCACCCCGGGAACGACGGCCGCGAGGGGGTTGTCGCCGAGCAACTGCCGCCCGTCCGCGAGCTGGCGTCCCCAGTCGGGGGCACCCGGCGGGACACCGAGGCCGAGGTACGACAACGAGGACAGCGCGACCAGTGCGAAGGCGACGTTCAGCAGCAGGTTCGCCACCACGATCGGCACGATGTTGGGCGCGATGTGCCGGAACATGATCCTGGACGGGCGGATGCCGAGCACCCGCGCCGACTCGATGTACGGCCGGGGCGCCTGCTCGATGACCGCGCCGCGCACCAGCCGTACGTCCGACGGCGAGAACAGCACGATCAGCACGACGACCGTGACCCAGTAGCCCCTGCCGACCAGTCCGGCGACGACGATGGCGAGCAGCACGGCGGGAAGCGCGAGCAGCAGGTCGGCGTAGCGACCGGCCAGCATGTCGACGATCCCGCCCCGGTATCCGGCGTACGTGCCGAGGAAGAACCCGATCAGCATCGATCCCACGGCGACGACCACCGGCCCGGCCAACGCCGAACGGGCGCCCGCCAGGGAGAGCTGGAGGATGTCCCGGCCGAGCTGGTCGGTGCCGAACAGGTGGCCGTCGACGCCGCCGCCGACCACTCCGAGATAGATGTCCTGTTCCAGCGCCTTCGGGGCGACGATCTCCTGGGCCAGGGCGCAGATCGCGACGAAGGCCAGCAGCGCGGCCGACACGATCGCGACGACCGGGATCCGCCTTCTACGTCCGTTGGCCGTGCTGTCCGGGCGCGGGCTCATCGGCGCACCGCCCTGGCTCGTACGCGCGGATCGATCAGCAGGTACGACAGGTCGACGAGGAACGCGGTCGCGGAGACCACGAAGGCGACGGCGAGCGTGAGTGCCTGCACCACAGGGATGTCCTTGAACAGCACCGACTCCTCCATCAGCGACCCGAGGCCGGGCAGGGCGAAGGTGACCTCGATGAGCACGGTGCCACCGAACAGGTAGGCGACCATCAGGCCCAGGCTCGTGACGATCGGGATGGCGGCGTTGCGCAGGACGACGCGCAGCGTCGCGCCCTCCGACAGGCCGCGGCCGCGGGCGAAGGTCACGTAGTCCTGGTCGAGCTCGCGGATCACCGCGGCCCTGGTCAGCTTGACGACGAAGGCGCCGAGCCCGAGCGCCAGCGCCACCGCGGGCAGCGCGAGGTGCCAGAGGGAGTCGAGGAATCCCTCACCGGTCCCGTAGATCGGGAACCAGCCCAGGCCGAGCGCGAAGACGTACAGCAGCAGGAGACCGATCGCGAAGCCGGGCGCGCTGACCCCGACGACGGAGACCGTGACGAGCACCCGGTCGAGCCAGCGGCCCCGGCGGACCGCCGTCGCGATGCCCGCGGGGACACCGACGAGGACGGACAGCAGGAACGCCAGTCCGGCGGTGGCCGCGGTGATCCCGGTCTTCTCCAGCATCAGCGGCCCGATGGGGCGTCCGGTGCGGATGGAGGTGCCGAAGTCGCCGGTGACCGCGTGCGTCAACCACCGCCAGTACTGCTGCAGGAACGGGTCGTCCAGGTGGTACCGGGCACGGATCTGGGCCAGTGCCTCCGGGGTGACGTTGCGGGTGCCCAGCAGGTTGCGGGCGACGTCCCCCGGCGCGAGGTACAGCAGCCCGAACACCAGCAGGGAGAGCGCGAGCAGCAACAGCAGCGTCGCGCCCGCCCTGCGCAGGACGAAGGCGAGCACCGGGCTTCTCACTTGGCCGCGTACAGGTGTTCCGGCCAGTTGGCCAGCAGGGTGTAGGAGGTGTAGTCGTGCACGCCGACGGCGCTGCTCAGCGCGATCGCGGACTGTCCCCACCACAGCGGAAGGTAGGCCACGTCGGCGGCCTGGGCGCTCTGCGCCTCGATCAGCAGCGCGGCCCTCTTGGCCGGCTCGGACTCGGCACCGGCCTTGGCCATGGTGTCGGTGATCGTGGCGTTGGTGTACTTCGCCGGGTTGCCCTCGCCGAGGAACCAGCTCGCGAGCTCGCCCGGGTCGCCGGTGGTGTTGAAGTACCACATGTAACTCAGTGGCGGGAAGGTGTTCAGCTCGGCCAGCCACTGCTCGATGGGCAGTTCCTTGACGTCGAGGGTGATCCCGATCTTCTTCAGGTCCGCGGCGAAGGCGAGCGCGGCCGTGCCTAGGTGCGGTCCGGTGTTGGGATACGAGAGGGCGGCGGTGAACCCGTTCGGCACCGACGACTGGGCGAGCTCCTTCTTGGCCTGCTCCAGGTCGTACGCGTACTGCGGGATCGCGGCGAGTTCCTTCGTCGCCTGGTCCGGCGACCACAGCCCGCCGAACTGCTCGGGCGTGGACAGCGCGGTCGCGACCTGCCCCCGTCCGTGCAGGATGTTCTTGACGATGGCGTCGCGGTTCACCGCGTGCGCGATGGCCTTGCGCACGTGGACGTCGTCGAACGGCTTGGCCGACACGTTGAAGGTCAGCCCGGCGTAGGACCGGTCGGCCGCGTAGACCACCCGGGTGCCGGCCGCCGACTCCCATTGACGCGCCTGGGCCAACGGCACGTTCAACGACATGTCGGCCTTGTTCGCCTTCCATGCCAGCAGGCGGGTGTTGTCGTCGGCGATGAACTCGAACCGGATCTTGGCGACCTTCGGCCGGGTGCCCCGCCAGGTGTCCACCCGGGTGAGCTCGACGTGCGAGTCCGGCGCGAAGTCGGTCACCTTGTACGGCCCGGAGCCGACCAGGAGGGACTGGGCCGTGCCGATCTGGTTCTTCGCCTTCTCCCAGGCGGCCTTCGGAGCGATCCACAACGCGTCGACGTTGGACGGGATCCATCCGAACGCCTCGTCGGCGGTCTTGCTGGTCAGCGTGATCTCGTTCGCGCCCGACTTGGTGGCCTTGTCGAGGTTGGCCCAGTAGCTGGCGGTGCTCGGCGACGCCTTCGCGTCCCTGGCCATCTCGATCGAGTGGAGGATGTCGTCGGCGGTGACCGGGCTGCCGTCGTGGAACCTGGCGTCGTCGCGGATGGTGTAGACGTAGGTCGTCGGCGAGGTGCGCTCGACCTTCGAGGCCAGCGCCGGGACGATCGCGCCGGAGGTGTCGACGCCGACGAGGCCCTCCATGCAGATGCCGGCCACGTAGTAGTTCAGGATGCCGGACTCCTGGCCCGGATAGAGGTTCGACAACGATCCGGGCAGTGCGACCCGCAGCAGCTCGATGTCCTTGCCGGTGTCCGCGCCCGCCGCGGCGCTCCCGCCCGATCCGGACGACTCGGGGGCCGGTGCCGCGCCGCACGCTTCCAGCAGCGTGGCGGCAGACAGGATGGTCACACCTGTGACGGCCGCCTTGAGCAGCCCGCGACGGCTGAGAACGCCGCGCTCGTCGATACCTGCCATGCCACACCTTCCCGGCACTGTGATCTGTCTACCAAAACACCCCAAATGGCTAGAAGTAGTAAACACCATCAATGTCCGGATCTTCCATAGCTTTCCCTACTGGAACAGTAGGGAAATGCTGTGACGTTCGACACACCGTGGCCTATTTGTAACGCAACCTTTCGGCCAAGCCCGGCATCTATCAGATGACGAAAGGAGCAAGCGATGACAAGGAAACTGGCGGTCCTCGCCGCCGCGGTCGCCGCGACGGCCTCCGCCCTGGCCGCCCCCACCGCCGCGGAGGCGAAGACGGGAGCCGCCTCCGCCGCGAGCGCCCAGATCCGCTACGCGTGGGTGAAGTCATGCCAGAAGAAGGACTACACCGTCCCCTGCGGGTCGTGGACCCTCGCCCTGCGCGACGGCAAGACCCGTGAACTCACCGACGCCCGAGTCAACCCCGTGACCGCCTCCGGCAAGGTCGACAAGGACATGATCTCGACGCTCGCCATCAGCGGCGACGGCCAGAACGTGGCCTACTTCCGCAAGTCGGACAACAAGCTGGTCGTCCGCGATCTCGCGGCGAACCGGGTGCGCGTACTGCCCGGCAAGGCGGCCCTCGTGCCCAAGGGCATCGGCATGGGCGACGTCGCCACCACCCTGTCCCCGGACGGCGACAGCGTCGTGATCGAGTACCAGGACGACGCGGGCAAGCTCCCGTCGCTGCTGGTCGACATGAACGCGGGCACGGTCACCAAGATCCGGGCGAATGTCGACGTCCAGGGCTTCAGCCCCGACGGCCACCACATCCTGGCGTCCCGGTACACCAGCGAGAACACCACGGAACTCGTCGTCTTCGACGAGAGCGGCGCCACCACCGGCCGCAAGGTCGTGCCGCAGGTGATCGCGAACAACATGCCGCAGGCCCTGGCGAACGACGGGACCACCGTCGCGGTGATGATCAGCACGTCGGGGGGCAAGCAGCGGGTACGCGTCTACGACCTGGCGAGCGACACCGTCGGCGACGCCGTGAACGTGAACACGCCGAAGAACGAGTCGCCCCACCGGCTCAGCTGGGACGACTCCGACAACCTGACCCTGTGGCAACTGCGCAACGACGCCGAGGGCAACACGACGGGCATCGTCCGGCGCTCCCTCGACCCGACCTCGGGCGCCACGAAGAAGGCCGACGCGTTCACAATCACTTCCAAGATGTACATGTGGTGGCTGCCGGGCGAATGACGCCGCCCGCACGTGCCACACACGGATCCGCACACGGAAACGCACACGGAAACGCACACCGAACCGGAGACGGAACGATTGACGGAACAGATGACGGACCGGTCGCGCACCCTCGCCTCGACGTGACCGGTCTGCCGGAACGCCGTTCGTGACCCGGCCTTCTGGCGCGCCGTCAGCGGACCCCTCCGACGGAACGCCGTCGATGACCCGGTCCGACGGAACGCCGTCAGTGGACCCCTCCGACTGAGCGCCGTCGGTGGACCCGTGCGGAACGGAGCGCCGTCGGCGGAACCCCCGAGCCGTCAGCGGCGGTAGCCGGCCATCCGCTCCAGCCGGGCGACCCGCTCGGCGGTCGGCGGGTGGGTGGAGAAGAGCTTGCCGATGCCCGCGCCCCGGAACGGGTTCGCGATCATCATGTGGCTCGCCGAGGCCAGCCGTCCGTTCTCCGGGAGCGGCAGCCGCCGGGCCCCCATCTCGATCTTGCGGAGCGCGGAGGCCAACGCCAGCGGATCACCGGTGAGCCGGGCACTCGACTCGTCCGCGGCGAACTCACGCGACCGGGAGATCGCCATCTGGATCATCGAGGCGGCGACCGGACCGAGGATCATCATGAGCAGCGCACCGAGGAAGCCCGGACCGTCGTCGTCATCGGAGCCGAAGAATATCCCGATGTATCCGAAATAGGTGATCATCGTGGCCAGTGCACCCGCGACCGACGAGATCAGGATGTCCCGATTGTAGACATGGGACAGCTCGTGCCCGATCACTCCCCTGAGCTCCCGCTCGTCCAGCATGACGAGGATGCCGTGGGTGACGCAGACGGCCGCGTTACGCGGGTTCCGCCCGGTCGCGAACGCGTTGGGCTGCATTGTGGGGGAGACATAGAGCCGGGGCATCGGCTGCCGGGCGTCGTTGGACAACTCCCGGACGACGCGGTAGAGGACCGGCTGCTCCACCTCGCTGACGGGCCGGGCCCGCATGGCGGAGAGGGCGATCCTGTCGGAGAAGAAGTACGCGATGCCGTTGGTCAGAAGCGCGACCACGAGGGCCAGTCGCACACCGGAGCCGCCTCCGAGCCAGGCACCCGCCGCCAGGATCAACGCAGAGAGAGCCCCCAGAAGGATCGCGGTACGCAGGCCGTTGTGGTGCACGCCTCCTCCTCACGATTTGGTGCGTTCTCCCTTACCAACGCGTGTGGCCTGGCAGAACGTTCCCAATGGGAAAGGTCAGCCGGAGGCGGAGAGAACGAGCTGCGGAGCGACGGAGAAGGCCAGCGTGACCAGGACGGCGACCCCCACGGCGACCGTGACCGGAACCGATCGGGTACGGCTCGCGCCCGCCGGGCCGGGAGCGAACAGCCGGGCCGTCCACGCGATGTAGTAGTAGAGCCCGATGACCGTGTTGACCGCCATCACGACGGCCAGCCACCCGAGGCCGCCCTCCACGATCTCGCGGAACACCACGACCTTGGCGAACAACCCGGCGAGCCCAGGGGGCAGGCCGGCCAGGCAGACGAGGAAGAAGCCGAGCGCGACGGCCGTGCCCGGCCTGCGGGAGGCCAGACCGCGATAGTCGTCCAGCTCGTTCCGCGGCGCCGTACGGGAGATCGCCATCACCACGGCGAACGCCCCCAGGTTCATCGCCGCGTAGATGACCAGGTACGACATCGACGCGGTGAACGCACGGCCGCCGACCACCGCGAGCGGGGCCAGGATGTAGCCGGACTGGGCCACCGACGACCACGCGAGCAGCCGCAACGCGGCGCGCTGGCGCAGGGCGAGGACGTTGCCCGCGGTCATGGTCGCCGCGGCCACCACCGCGACGACCGGCCCCCACAACGTCGCCTGGTCGCGCAGCCCGGTGACCAGGATCAGGATCAGCCCGGCGAACCCGGCGGCCTTGGAGACGACGGAGAGCAGTGCCGCCACCGGGACGGGCGCGCCCTGGTAGACGTCACCGGCCCAGAAGTGGAACGGCACCGCGGCCACCTTGAACGCGAACCCCGCCAGCACCAGCACGACGGCGACCGACACGACCCCGGACGCGCCCGAGCCCGCGGAGGCCGCGGAGAGGGCCGGGGAGAGCCGCTCCAGGTAGAGGGTCCCGGTCAGGCCGTACAGCAGGGAGACGCCGAACAGCATGATCGCGGTCGAGACGACGGAGACGAGGAACAGCTTGAGCGCCGCCTCCGAGGCCCGGCCGTCGTACCGCTTCAGCGCGGTCAGCGCGAACACCGGCAGGGACACCACTTCGAGCGCCACGACGAGCGTGGCGAGGTCACGCGCGGCGGGCAGCAGGACCGCCCCCGTCAGCGCGCTCAACAGCAGGAAGTACCACTCGCCGGCCGGGATCCTCCGGTCGGTCAGCTCGGCCATGGACAGCAGCACCACCACGATCCCGGCGACGAGCGCCAGCCCGGACATGACCAGGGTGAAGCGGTCCACCACGAAGGAGCATCCGCCGCCGCCCAGCGAGTCGGGCACGCAGAACGTGCGCCGCCGCCCGCCTCCGGCGGCCTGCGCCATCAGGACGCCGAACGCCGCGACGACCCCCGCCAGCGTGACGAGCCCGAGCGTCCCCGGCGTACGGCGGGGCAGGAAGGCGTCGAGCAGCAGCACCGCCCCCGCCACCAGGGCGAGGATCAGCGGCGCGGCGATCGCGACGTAGTCGATCGACTGGATCACGAGCCCACCCCCGGGAGGATCGCCTGGACGGCGGGCGTGGTGATCGCGAGCAGCGCCTTGGGCCACAGGCCGAAGAGGAGCGTCAGGAGCACCAGCGGCGTCCAGGCGGCCAGCTCGTACGCGGTCACGTCCACCGCCGGCCCGCGATCTCGCGCGGGACGGCCGTGCGTCACCCGGGACAGCATGAGCAGGAAGTACGCGGCGGTCAGCACCGTGCCGATGCCGCCGATCACCATGAACGTCAGGAACAGCGGCCGGGACAGCTCGGCGGCGGGCCGGAACGCCCCGAACAGCGCGAGCATCTCGCCCCAGAACCCGGCCAGGCCCGGCAGCCCCAGCGACGCGACGCAGGCGAAGGTCAGCAACGAGCCGATGTACGGCAGGCGGCCCAGCATCCCGCCACCCAGCCGGGCCATGTCGGCCGTGCCGTACCGGTCCTTGACCGCCCCGGCGACGAAGAAGAGCAGTCCGGTGATCAGACCGTGCGCGACGTTGCCGAAGAGCGCGGCGTTCACGCCGACCGGGGTCAGCGTCGCGAAACCGAGCAACACGAACCCCATGTGCCCGACCGACGAATAGGCGATCATCCGTTTCAGGTCGCGCTGGGCGAGGCAGGCCAGGGACCCGTAGATGATGCCGATCACCGCGAACGCCCCCAGCCAGGGAGCCACCGTGGCGGCGCCCTCGGGGAGGATCGGGATCGCGATGCGCGCGAAGCCGTACGTGCCCATCTTGAGCAGCACCCCGGCGAGCAGCACCGAGCCCACGGTCGGAGCCTCGGTGTGGGCGTCCGGCAACCACGTGTGCAGCGGCCACATCGGGGCCTTGACCGCCAGACCGGCCCCGATCGCCAGGAACGCCAGGATCTGCGTCGAACGCGCGATGCCGTTGCCCCGGGCGAGCGCCACCATGTCGAGCGTCCCGGCCTGGGACCAGACGACCAGCAGCCCCAGCAGCAGGACGGCGGATCCGAGCAGCGTGTAGAGGATGAACTTGACCGCCGCCGCCCGGCGCTCCGGCCCGCCCCAGACCGCGATCACGAAGTACATCGGGACGAGGACGACCTCGAAGAACACGAAGAACAGCAGGAGATCGAGCGCGAGGAACGTGCCGATCATGCCGGTTTCGAGGACGAGCAGCGTGAACGCCAGCGCCCGCGGCCTGCTCTGCGGGCGGCCCGCCAGGTGGACGAAACACAGGAACGTCAGCAGCGCGGTCAGCACGACCAGCGGCAGCGAGATCCCGTCCACGCCGAGGTGGAACCGCAGGTCGAGGCCCGGGATCCACGGCACGTCCGTCTGGAACTGCATCCGCGCGGTGTCCCCGTAGTCAAAGACGGCCGCCATCGCGACGGCGAGGGCCAGCGTCACCCCGGACACGGCGAGCCCGTACCCGCGCGGCACCCGTCCCGCGAACCTCGGCAGGAGGAGCACGGCGGCCCCGAGCAGGGGCACGGCGAGCATCGCGATCGGGATCCAGCTCATCGGCGGGACACCTCCGGAACCCGTACCGACCGGCCCGGAACCGGCCCCCACGGCGAAGCATCACGAGGCAACCCGATCCCGGCATCGCGGATCATGCGAGCACCACCACCCCTACCGCGATCAGCAGCACCCCGGCGAGCACGCCGGTGACGTAGAGCTGGGCGTTGCCGTTCTGCGCGAGCCGCAGGAGGCCGGACAGGCCGACCGCCGCCCGCCCCGACCCGCGCACCGCCCCGTCCACCACCCGATCGTCGGTCCGTACGACGCCCCGGGCGAGCCGCAGGACGGGACGGGCGACCAGCCGGTCGTAGACGGTGTCCAGGTAGAACGCCCGCTCGCACGGCACCCGGAACGGGCCGAGCATCCTCGCCGGATCCTGGCCGGGCGAGCCGCGCCAGAGCGAGTAGACGACCCCGGCGCCGAGCAGCGCGATCACCACGCTGATCGCGGCCGACTCCGCGTCGAACTCGCGCACCCCGGCGAACCCGAGCAGCAGGGCCGGTACGGCGAGCAGCACGACGGGCCAGAGCATCGACCGGGGAACCGCCGGACGCCCCCGCTCCTCGTGCGGTGCGCGGCCATGGCCGTGATCGTCCGCGTCGGACGGCGGCACGGGACGGCGGGAGCCGAAGAAGGTCCGCAACCAGGCGCGGGCCGAGTAGGCGCCGGTCACCCCGACGGTGACCAGCGCGCAGCCGTACAGGAAGAGCTGGGCGGGACTGCGCGAGTGCTCGATGGCCGCGATCACCGCGTCCTTGCTGAAGAACCCGCTGGCCGGAGGCAACCCGGCGAGCGCGGCGAACCCGATCGTCATCGCCCAGAACGTGACGGGCAGGCTGGTGCGGAGCCCGCCCATATGGCTCATCAGGTTCGACCCGACGTAGTGGATGACCACGCCCGCGCACAGGAACAGCAGCGCCTTGAACGCGCCGTGCGTCACCAGATGGAAGATCGCCGCGTGATCCGACCCCGCGGCCAGCGCCGCCGCCATGAACGCGAGCTGGCTGATCGTGGAGTACGCGAGCACCCGCTTGAGATCGTCCTGGGCCAGGGCGGAGAGGGCCGCGCCCAGCATGCCGACGGCGGCGATCACGCCGAGCACGTCCAGCGTGGGCTGGGCCGCGAGAAAGATCGGATAGAGCCGGGCGACGACGAAGATGCCGGCCGCGACCATCGTGGCCGCGTGGATGAGCGCGCTGATCGGGGTCGGGCCCGCCATGGCGTCCGGTAGCCAGGTGTGCAGCGGCACCTGGGCGCTCTTGCCCGCGACGCCCGCGAGGAGCAACATCGTCGCCGCGATCAGCGTGCCCGTCGGTATGTCGGCGGCGAGGACGTCGTCGATCCGGAAGCTGCCCGCCGACAGGCCGAGCGTGAATATCCCGAACAGGAATCCGACGTCACCGAGACGGGTGACGAGGAACGCCTTGACCGCCGCGCGGGAGTTGGCCCGGTCCTCCCACCAGTGCCCGATCAGCAGGTAGGAGCACAGGCCCATGATCTCCCACCCGACGTACAGGACGATCAGGTCGCCCGCGTAGACCACGAGCAGCATGGCGCTGGTGAACAGGCTGATGAACGCGCTGTACGACGGGTAGCGCGGATCGTCCCGCATGTACCCGACCGAGTACACCTGGACCGCGAGCGCCACCACGGTGACGAGGACGCCGATGAGCGCCGACAGCTCGCCTACCTGGAGTCCCACGGAGATCGGGACGGACCCGGTCTCGATCTCGGCCAGGGTGCCCGCGACGGTGTCCGCGGCCCCGTGGCCACCGGTGATCGCCTGCCGCGCGGCGAGCCACACCGCCGCGACGGCCGAGATCGCGACGGGCAGGACGGCGAACCACGCCGCCCGCCGCCGGGCCGTACGGGCCGGGGTGCGGCTGCGCGGGACCCGCGACCCGAGCAGTCCGGCGGCGGCGCCGACGAACGGCAGCAGGATGGCGAGTACGGCCAGGACGATCATCCGGCCTCCGAACGGTCAAGGACTGCCCGGCCTTCGGAGCCCGGGGCGGGAGGATCGGCGGGACCGGGCTCCGGCGAGTCACCCGGGGGCGCACCCTTCGGACCGGGACCGGAGCCGAGCGGACCGGGACCGGAGCCGAGCGGGCCGTCCGGACCGGGATCGGAGCCGACCGGAGCGTCCGGACTGGGACCGATGAGGTCACGCTCGGTGAGGTCCCGGAGCCGGTCGATGTCGATGGTCCGGCGGTTCCTGAAGACCGAGAGCACGATCGCCAGGCCCAGACCCACCTCGGCCGCCGCGATCACGATGATGAACAGCGTGAGCACCTGGCCGCCGTGCAGCCGGTCCCGCAGCCAGATGTCGAAGACGACCAGGTTGAGGTTGACCGCGTTGAGCATGAGCTCGACGGACATGAGCACGAGGATCGCGTTACGGCGGGCGAGCACGCCGTAGACGCCGATGGAGAAGAGCAACGCGGAGACGACGACGGGATAGACGACGTGCACGTCAACCGCCGTTCCGGGAGACACCGTCAGAGCCGGTCTCCTGATCGCTCCGCGGCTCGCTCCCGGAGCCGCCCTCGGGGTCGCTGCCCGTTCCGTCCGGTGAGGGATCGGAACCGGGCGAGTCGGTGACGCGGCTCGGGCCGCCGATGTCGGTACGGGAGAGGACGATGGCGCCGATCAGCGCGGCCAGCAGGAGCACGGACAGCGCCTCGAAGGGCAGCACCCACGACCGGAAGATGCTCGACCCCAGCGCGCCCGCCGCGCCGCCCCCGGGTTCCAGCGGCGTATAGGCGGTCGCGAAACCCTGGACGACCACGGTCACCAGGACCGCGGCCGTCGCGACCGCCACCAGCACGGCAGCCGCCCGGTTGCCCGAGTCGAGGTCGGCGCTACGGCCGATGGGCGCCCGGGTCAGCATGATGCCGAACAGCAGCAGCACGACGATCGCGCCGACATAGATCAGGACCTGGACCCAGGCGACGAACTCGGCGGTCAGGACCAGATAGCCCCCGGCAAGCGCACCGAAGCACACGACGAGCCAGAGAGCGGCGTGGACGAGTTGTCTGGTGGTCACCACCAGCAGGGCGGACCCGAGAGCGACGATTCCGAGCAGCAGGAACACGACTTCCTGCCCGGTCGGCGGCCACAGGTCCGGCACCTGCGATGTCACGATTCGCCTCCCTGATCGGGTGGCGCGTCCTTCTTCGGCAGTGACCCGGGCGGTCGGATCGAACGGACGTTCCGCAGAGCTCTGGGCGGCTCGCGACGGTCCGGTTGCTCCCGCTCGCCGGACGCCCCGGACCCGGACTCACCGGACGACCCGGACGCCCCGGTCCCGCCCTCGCCGGACGACCCGGGCTCGGCGGTCGGCGCTGTGGACTCGCTACCCGCTGGTCCCGAAGGCTCTGGGGGTCCCGAAGGCTCTGGGGGCTTCGCGCCCGCGCCCGGTCGTGGAGGCAGCGAGCCCGGAGGGCGGATCGCGCGGATCGCGGCCGGACTCCGTGGCGCCTCCCGACGTACGCGGGGGCCGCTGTCGGCTGCGCCGGCCCTGGCGGGGGCCTCCGCCGTCCCTGACGTGTCTTGGCCACCCGAGGCGTCGGCGGTGTCGGCTCCGCTCGCCGTGCCGGCCGTACGGGCGGCGGGACGGGCGGCGGGACCGCCGGAGCCGGCCGAACGGCCGGGTTCGCCGGGTCGATCCGCGCTTGGGCCGGTGGTCTCACCGGGTCGGTCCGCGCTTGGGCCGGTCGCCTCGCCGGGCCGCCCGGCACCCAGACGGGCGGTGTCACCGGGGCGAGCGGCGGGTCCCCGAGCCGGGCGGGACGCGGCGGCGGCCTCCTTGGGCGGCTCGGCGCCGATCTCGTGGGGCGGCGGAGGGGGCACGCTCTCGACCCACTCGCCCAATCGATCCTTTTCGTGCAGAAGGTCGCGAATGTCGTATTCGGCGTACTCGAACTCGGGCGCCCAGAACAGCGCGTCGAACGGACACACCTCGACACAGATGCCGCAGTACATGCAGAGCGAGAAGTCGATCGCGAACCGGTCGAGCACGTTCCGCGCGCGAGGGCGCCCACCCTCGGGAGCCGGAAGCGTCTCCTTGTGCGAATCGATATAGATGCACCAATCGGGACACTCGCGGGCACAGAGCATGCAGACCGTGCAGTTCTCCTCGACCAGGGCGATCACGCCCCGGCTGCGAGGAGGCAGGTCAGGCTGGACCTCGGGGTACTGCTGGGTCACCGATTTGCGCACCATGTGCTTGAACGTGACCGCCAGCCCCTTGGCCAGCCCTTCTCCTGGTATGCGCGCCACAATTCCCCATCATCGCGCACTACGGGCGACACGTGAATGCGCTGATGCGCCCCTCTGTGTTTTCCACAGTTTCCACAGGCTTCTCCACTGGTTGTCCACAAGTGGAGCGGTAGAAAGGGCTTATTCTGCCCCTATGCGGCCCCCACACCCCGGTCTTCCTCCACAGTCGCCCTACGGGCAGGCACCGCACGGTGAGGCATCCGCCGAACCGCCCACTGCCCCGCAGCGGTTGCCACGCGAACAGGCGCCCCAGCGCCCGACGCCGTACGGGCAGGGACCGGTCCCTCATGGCCACACACCATACGGCCAGCCGCTTCAGACACGACCACCACACGGCCAGGCACACCCCGGCCACCCCCCGCACGGCCAGGTACTCCCGGGCAACCCGCCGCCGGGCCAGGCTCCGCGGACGCAACCGCCGCTGGGACAGGCACCCGCCATGCCCTCCGCTCCTCCACGGCATCCGCATTACGTACAGGGGTCACCCGGGCCGGCGCCGTACCGCCAGGTGCCCGGCATGCCTCCCGCCGCCGTCCCACGTCCGCCCGGCGCACGGACGTTCCTCAGCGTCCTGTGGGCGCTGGTCCCGTTGGGGAGCGTCGGGGCTCTCACTCCGGCCGTCTTCCTGCACGCCGCGATCAAAATGCGGTCGACGCTCGCCTGGGCCGCCTTCGTGATCTACCTGGTCGGCACGGTGACGATGTTCACCACCGTCAGTTCGAACGACGCGCTGTTCAGCGCGGGCCTGATCCTCAACACCCTCGGCGGTACCGCCCACGCCTTCGCCGTCCGCCGCCGCGTGTTCCCCCGTCCCGATCCCGTGGCGTACGGGAACGATCAGGCGATCCAGTTCGCGCAGCACCGCCGCGACCTGCGCCAGGAGGCACGCGAGCTGGCCGAGCGCGACCCCGGGCTCGCCATGGAGCTGCGCATCGGGCGGCCCGACCTGCCCCGGCGCTATGACGACGGTGGCCTCGTGGACATGAACCACGCCCCCGGCGCGGTGATCGCCGGCCTCCCCGGGATGACGCCCGAACTGGTCGAGCAGATCCTCGAGGCCCGGCAGGCGGTCGGAACCTTCACCTCTGCCGTGGAAGTGTGCGTCACCGCGAACCTCCCGGCCGACCTGACCAGCCCGCTCACCGAGTACACCGTCTACCTCCCCTGACGGAGGGTTCCACGGGCCCCGCCTACCTTTGGCCGCGCCCTGCCTACACCTGAGGCGCCCCGCGCGGTTTCCCCGAAGGAGACGATTCTGGAGTTCACCGAGCACACCCTCACCCACCCCTACGAGGGGGTCATGGTGACGCCCGAGGGCGGTGGACCTGTCGGTGTCCTCGTCCTGGCGGGCTCCAGCGGACGCATCGCGACCGAACGGTCGCGGCTGCTGGCCCGGCATGGCGCCACGGCGCTGTCGATCCGCTGGTTCGGCGGTCCCGGACAGCCCGCGGGAATCTGCGAGATCCCACTGGAAACGTTCAGCACCGCGATCGACCTGCTCCTACAGACCGGTGTACGCCGGATCGGCATTGTGGGAACTTCCAAGGGCGCGGAAGCGGCGCTGCTCGTCGCCGGGATCGATCCCCGCGTCGACGCGGTGATCGCGATGTCACCCACCTCCGTCACCTGGGCGAACGTCGGGCCAGGAATCGACGGGCACACCCACCCGTACCGATCCTCATGGACGTGGCGGGGAGAGCCACTGCCCTTCGTCCCTTACGACGACGCCTGGGCTCCCGCCGAACCGCCGGAGTCTCCCGTGTCCTACCGCGCGCTCTACGAACGCAGCCGGGAAAGGTTCGCCCGATCAGCCCAGGCGGCGGCGATTCCCATCGAACGGACCTCCGCCGAACTCCTCCTCGTCGCGGGCGGGGACGACCGGATGTGGCCCTCGCTCCCCTTCGCCGAAGAGCTCGCCGCCCGCCGCTCGGCGGCCGGACGCCCAGCGCGCCTCGTCAGCGTCCCGGATGCCGGTCACGGCCCGCGTCTGCCGGGAGAATCACCCGCTCTCCCTTCGACGACCTATGCGTACGGAGGGTCGCCGACCTCGGACACCGCCCTGGGGACAGCCGCGTGGCCCCACATCCTCGAGGCCTTCCAGCTCAGCCCGTAGCTCACCGGCCACCGGGACGACTTCGCGAACCATGACGCGCGAACCCCGCCGTCAAATCCTGATCACCTCGAGGCCCGGCATGCCGTCGTAGTCCGCATCCCGAGTGACGACGGGAACTCCATGAGCGAGGGCCGTCGCCGCGATCCAACTGTCATTGACCGGGGCTTTTCTGCCCGTCGAACGAAGGCGTGAGACGAGCAACGCCCAGGCGTCGGAAACCGCTTCGTCGACAGGGATCGTCTCGAACCGCTGGGCGAGCTGATATGTCGACAGCCGACGCGAGGCGGCATCCGGGTCCCGCGCCTGCAGCACCCCGAACCGGAGTTCGCCCAGGGTTACGGCCGACACGCCCCATTCGAAGTCGACGAACCGTTCGACCTCGAATCGCGCTGATTCAAAGCCAATGAAAACCGATGTGTCGGCGAGGGCTCGCCTCACCACGAGAGGTCATCCGTCGTTTCGGGGAGAGCCTCCCGCAACTCCTCGGCCAGGCCGGTGGTGTCGGGACCGAGCCTGCCCAGCTCACCGACGATCTCTACCGCCGGAATCCATCGGCGCCGCCGGGAAAACGGGATGATCTTCGCCACCGGGCGGTTGTCCCTCAACACATCGATCTCTTCGCCGGCCTCGACACGCCGAAGCACCTCGGCAGTGTTGTTCCGGAGCTCCCGGGCAGGAATCGCTGCCATGAAGCAAGCGTAGAACTGCTACTACAGCTGTAGCAAGGATGTCAGGCGGCGATGACCTTGACGACGCCGGTGAGAGCGAGCTGGAGGAGCGCGAGCGGCACCAGGCCGACCCAGGCCAGCTTCTGGAGCTGGTCCTCACGCAGGCGCGGATAGCTCACCCGTACCCAGATCACCACGAACGCCAGGGCGAACACCTTGAGGAGCGTCCACACCGGGCCGGGAAGCAGCGGTCCGTGCCAGCCGCCGAGGAACAGCACGGTCGTCAACGCCGACAGCACCACGATCCCGGCGTACTCGGCGAGCATGAACAGGGCGAACCGGATCCCGGTGTACTCCGTCATCGGCCCCATGATGATCTCGGACTCGGCGATCGGCATGTCGAACGGGGGCCTGCGCAGCTCCGCCAGCCCGGCGACGAAGAACACCACCCCGCCGATGGCCTGCCAGGGCAGCCACCACCACTGCCACTGCTCCACAATGCCGTGCAGCGACAGAGTGCCCGCCGCCATCGCCACGCTCGACGCGGCCAGCACCAGCGGCAGCTCGTACGACATGAGCTGGGCCGCCGCCCGCATGCCGCCGAGGACGCTGTACTTGTTGGCGGACGCCCATCCGGCCATGATCGCACCGAGCACGCCGACGCCCATGACAGCGAGGACGAAGAACAGACCGGCGTCGAGGTCCACTCCGTACAGCCCGGGCCCCACCGGGATCACGATCATCACGACGAGGTACGGCACGAGCGCCACACCCGGGGCGATGGCGAAGATCCTGCGGTCGGCCGCCGCGGGGATGACGTCCTCCTTCTGGACGAACTTCACGCCATCGGCGATGAGCTGGGCCCAGCCGTGGAAACCCCCGGCGTACATGGGGCCGAGGCGCGACTGCATGTGCGCCATCGCCTTGTGCTCCATCTGCCCGACGATCAGCGGCAACGCGAGGAACACGACAACGATCACGACCAGCCGGACCGCGATGTCGAGCACCTCACTCACCACGTTCCTCCTGGTCGGGTGCGGGTCCCGTTCCCCAGCCGGACGGCACGCCCGGCGGGAGCATCTTGCGGCGGCTCGGCGACCCGTGACCGGACTCGCCCGGCTCCTTGGCCCCGGGCCACGCCTTGGCGACCCTTGCCGCCAGGACGAAGTCCTTGCGCAGCGGATGGCCCTCGAACCCGTCGGGAAGCAGGAGCGGCCGCAGGTCGGGGTGGCCGTCGAAGACGACGCCGAACATCTCGAACGTCTCCCGCTCGTGCCAGTTCGCCCCGCGGAAGACGCCGGTGGCCGTGGGCAGCCGCGGGTCCTCCTTGGGCACCCGGGTGCGCAGGAGCAGGTGTGCCATCGCGACCGGGTCGAAGACGTGCGCGACGACGGCGAAGCCGTCGGGTGGCTCGTCCACGCCGGTCAGCCAGTCGAAGAACTCGAAGCCCTCGGCCCTGGCGAAGTCCAGTAGCTCGATCCAGTCCTCCGGCGCCACGTCCACCACGGGCTCACCGAAGGAGTCGGAGAGCCGGGCGCGCGAGCCGTACCTGGACCGGATCGCGGCCGAGATCCCGGTGCCGGCGTCAGGGGAGGCGGTCACGCGCCACCGCCCTGGTAGCGGTCGCCGAGCGACTCGGCGGCGATCTTCTCCTGGAGCTTCATGATGCCGTGGAGCAGCGCCTCGGGCCGGGGCGGGCAGCCGGGGACGTAGACGTCGACCGGGATGATCTGGTCCACACCCTTGGTGACGCAGTAGGAGTCCCAGTACGGCCCCCCGCAGTTGGAGCAGGCGCCGAACGAGATGACGTACTTGGGATCGGGCATCTGCTCGTAGAGCCGTTTCACGGCCGGGGCCATCTTGTCGGTGACGGTGCCCGAGACGATCATCAGATCGGCCTGGCGGGGCCCGTTGGCGAACGGGATGACCCCGAACCGGATGAAGTCGTGCCTGCTCATCGATGTCGCGATGAACTCGATCGCGCAGCAGGCCAGCCCGAAGTTGAACACCCACAGGGAGTACCGCCGGCCCCAGTTGAGCACGAACTTCATCGGCTTGGGAGCCAGCCTGGACACCGGGCCGACCGTCGGCATCGGAAGGTTCACCGCCATGAGAGCCATTCTCCCCCTGTCCTGGCCGCCGGTACAGCGCCGGACAAACCCACACCGCCGTAAAGCCGTGCCCCATGAAGCTCCGCCGTGCCTCCGCGCCGCCGTGGCGCGCCCACCGTGAAGCCGCCCCAGGGGGTGGTGGTGCTCACTGGTAGAGCGCCGCCCGTGCCTGGTCGGTGATCTCGCGCGCGATCCGGTCGCCCGCCGTGTCCAGTTCGCCCTGGATCCGCTCCATCTCTCCCTCCGTCACGGTGACCTCCGCCGCTCCGTACGGCAGGGCCACGGCGAACGCCATGCGCAGATGAGTCGGGGGGTGGAAGGCGTCGACCCGAACCGCTTCGAGCGGGGCCAGCCGACGCAGCCGCTCCTCCTCAAGTTCGGGGAACCCGTCCATATACTCCCGGAGCCCCTCCCACAGGTCTCCGGTGCGATGGGCCGAGGACACCACGTGCCTGCCGGCGGCGGAGAACCTGGTGATGCACTTGTCCATCAAGCCGGCTGCGGCGACCGGAGAGGCGACCTGGGCCGCCCTCTCGTCGGCGGCGTATTCGGCGAGTTGCGATGACCGATACGTCATCAACTCCAACAGCATGATCGTGCCGGTGACCGGCACACGGATCAGCCACATCACGACGTTGAGCAAGAACGTCGCGGCGATCTCGATCAGTCCCCCGTCGAGCACGATGGGGGCCAGCACCTGGCGCAATTCGTAAAGCGTGTTAAGCGCGCTGCCGACATAGAGACCGTGACGGGAGTCACCGTTGGTAGAGTGCGCCAATTCGTGGCCCAGCAGGGCGACACGCTCCGCCCGGTCCAGGATCAGCCACAGCGGCAGCCCAATCGTCAGCATGTGCCTGCGGCGGAGCCCGACGGTCGCGAAGCAGGCGTTGAGGTCGCCGTCCACGACGACGATGTCCACGGGCGGCGCCCCGATCTCGCCGGCCACGCGGTCGAGCAGGTCATACAGGGTCGGCGCCTCCTGCCGGGTGAGCGTCAGGGCGTCCTTGCGCACGCGCCCCAGGCGTGGACGCACCAGATAGGCGAACGCCAGAACCGCGATTCCGAGGGCGATCCCGAAAGGGCTCGGCCACGTCGACGCCAGGAGCCAGACCCCGGCCAGCGTCAAGGACACCGCGAACAGGTGGACGATAGTGGCGAGAGCGTACGAGGCGATCCTGGCCGGATCACGGGACGGCAGGCCGGGCCCGGAGTCGAGCACCCTCCGATGCAGGTCGGCGACGTACCGGCGAGCCAGGCGGCTGCGGAAACGATCCAGCATGCCCTGCGGGCGCTGCCGCTCTCCGTTGTCCGGGCGGATGTTCCATTCGCAATCCCGGCACCAGACGACGAACCGAGGGTCGGCGCTGATCGACGCCGAACATTGCGGGCATTCCTGAACGATCGCTGAAGGCGTCATGGACCGAGAAGCGTGGCACAGTGACGACGATCACGTCCAGATCGAACCCAGGCGAATCGGGCCGGCTCCGCGTCAGCTCCAGGGCCGGGTCTGCGTCACGTCCAGGTCAGTACGCGCTTGCGCCAGGCGTACAGGATCCCGATGGCGATGAAGACCAGGAAGACGAACATCTCGACCAGCGTGGTGACGCCGAAACCGGGAGCGGAGAAGACCGTCGCCCACGGGAAGAGGAACACCGCGTCCACCGCGAAGACGACATAGAGGTACGTGAAGACGTAGTAGCGGACCTGGGACTGGGCCCAGCCCTCGCCGACCGGATCGACGCCGCACTCGTAGGTCAGCAGTTTCTCCGGGGTGGGCCGGTGCGGACGCAGCAGCCGGTTGACGAGCAGACCTCCGGCGACGATGGCCAGGCCGAGTCCGAAGAGCACCACGACAACTAGATAAGAGCTGAAATATCCGTTCATGCCCGCCTCCGAGCCCGTACGGCCTTCGCCACGATCATAACCGTGTCACCCCTTAGTCACCGTTCGCAGCCAAAAGATGCGCGGTGATCACACAAAGGGGGGGTAAAACCGGCATATCCACTCATACCCTCCACTCATGCCCCCACTCGGTTTCGTCGGCGTCATCACCTTGCTGATCATCGCCGTGACCAGCTGCGGCCTGCCCCTGCTCGGCGGCGGGCGGGACAAGGACATCGACGTCGCGTCCGAACCGACGGTGCTCACCTTCGCCGACCCGGCCAAGATTGCGGGACTCTCGGTGGCGACGATCTCCAGTGGCACGGCCAAGCCGCACGTGCACGTCAGCTATCCCACGCTCTCGGACGCGCCCGCGCTCAACAAGCGCCTCAAGGAAGAGCTGTCGGCCAAGGCGCGGCGGTTCTCCGAGAAGACCGCCAACCGGGAGGGGTTGCGCACCCCCGAATACAACGTGGACTGGGAGCTCACCGCCGCGTCCCGCGACGCCGTCGGGGTCAGGCTGAGGGAGAGCCGGTTCACCGGCCGCACCTGGGTCGACTCCTACCGCACGCTCTGGTACGACCGGCGGGGTGAGAAGGTGGTGGACTCCACCAGCTTGATCTCGAACATCAAGGAGCTCTCGACGCTGGTGCGCAAGCACCTGCCGAGCACCGCCCCGGTCCACGCCGAAAGCGTCGTCGTGGATCCCGATCTCTTCGACTCCCTCAACTTCAACACGCGGGGCGACCTGGTCGTGGAGTTCGACGGCCAGGAGTCCAGCCCGGGATCGACCGGCAGGGTGGCCGTGGCCATCCCGCGCAAGGAGGCCGACCGGCTGCTGACGACCTTCGGGCGCCAGGTCCGCACGGCGGTGGCCGAGACGACCACGCGGCCCTTGTCCGCGACCCTGGACCACAACCCGACCGCCGTCAGCGGGCTGAACGGCACGGTCGACTGCGCCGTGGCCCACTGCGTCGCCTTGGCGTTCCAGGGCGGGCCGGGGCCGTACACCGAGCGGCTGCTGTCGGCGCTGTCCACGCACGGCGCGCGGGCGACGTTCTTCATGGTCGGCTCGAACGCGGCGGCGATGCCCGGCCTCCTGCACCGGATGCGCGAGCAGGGGGATCTCGTCGCCAACCAGACGTGGACCCATCGGGACCTCACCCTGCTCTCGACCACTGTGATCTACGACCAGATCCGGCGCGCCCAGCACGCGATCGGCACGGGGAGCGGCCAGACCCCGGCCCTCCTCCTCCCGCCGTACGGTGCGACGGATGCCAGGGTGGCCGACGTCGCGCGCGAGCTGGGGCTCGCGATCGTGCAGGGGAACGTCGACGCGGGCGACGCGGCGGGAACGACCCCGGAGGCGGTCGTGAAGCGGGTCCTCGGCGACGCCCGGCGGGGGTCGATCATCCTGATGCGCGACATGGACCAGGTCACCGCCGACGCGCTCCCCCAGGTGCTCGACAAGCTCCGCGAGCGCGGGTTCGTCTTCGTGACCGTGCCCGAGCTGTACGGCTCCGGCCGCATGATGCCGGGCCTGACCTATTCCGCCCCCATCGTGCCCACCGGCGTCGCGCCTACCGGCGGGTTGCGGAGCCACCAGGTACCGTGAAACGCGCGGGGACATATAGTTGGACCTCGTGACCCGCAACATCCTCTTCGCCCGCTTGCACGTTGATCTGTGCCGGCTCGCGGCGGGGCTGTGTCGCACGAAGCGTCACCCTCGATCGTGACCATGCCGTCGATCCGGCGGCCATGGAATCCCCGAACGATCCGCGTACCGGCGGGCGCCCCTCTGAACGGGCGCCGCCCGCCGGTCGATGCGACGCACGTCACACCTTGGCGGTGAGCGGTTCACGCGACAATCGAACGCGTGCGCCTGGTGACTCCGCCGCTCCCTGAAGAGAGCGGCTTCTCGCTTTCCTCGGTTGAGGCGGGCGACGGCCAAGTCCTGACCGTTTCGAACAACCGAACCCTGACCGGGAAGCGATTCCCCTGCCGGGTGAACCGGCAGTCTCGTCGCTAGAGATGATGGATCTAGCATGGATAGAACAACGTGCCACGAGCTAAGACGCCTTGGCGCGTCGAGGAGGACTGAGCAGCTGTGACCAAGCAGGTTCAGCAACTCGATCGCGTGATCATCCGGTTCGCCGGCGACTCCGGCGACGGAATGCAGCTGACCGGCGACCGT